>NZ_CAXVWM010000107.1:0-13956 GCF_964263775.1 Agreia sp.
AGCTGCTCGCCGAGATCGAGAAGGCCAAGACCAAGCCGCTCTGGCGCATCCTCGTCTCGCTGTCGATCCGCCATGTCGGCCCGGTGGCCGCGCGTGCCCAGGCCGCCTACTTCGGGTCTCTCGACGCCATCCGCGCGGCCACCCGAGACGAGCTCGCCGCCGTCGACGGCGTCGGTTTGATCATCGCCGACGCCCTGATCGAGTGGTTCTCCATCGAGTGGCACGTCGACATCGTCGAGGCCTGGGCCGCGGCCGGCGTGCAGTTCGCGACCCCCGGGCATCCGGGGCCCGGCGCAGCCGTCGTCGAGGGTGGGGTGCTGTCGGGCGTCACCGTCGTGGCCACGGGCTCGCTCGAGGGGTTCAGCCGAGAGGGCGCGCTCGAGGCGATCATGAACGCCGGTGGCAAGGCAGCGTCGAGCGTGAGCAAGAAGACCGACTTCGTGGCCGCCGGCCCGGGAGCGGGATCGAAGCTCACGAAGGCCGAAGCCCTCGGGCTGCGCATCATCGACGCCGAGCAGTTCGCGATCCTGGTCACGCAAGGCCCGGATGCGCTGGGCCCGGCACCCGAGGCAGCCGCCGCCGAGTAGCCGCTCCAGTAGAATCGGTGGGTTCGTCCCAACTCCCCCCGAATGAAGACACGGAGCAGCATGTCCGAAATCACGCAGGAGCAGGTCACCCACCTGGCCAGCCTCGCCCGCATCGCGCTGACACCCGAAGAGATCGTGTCGCTCACGAGCGAACTCGGCTCGATCATGCAGCACGTCGCCACGGTCACCGAGGTCGCGACGCCCGACGTGCCGGCCACGAGCCACCCTATTCCGCTGCAGAACGTGTTCCGAGACGACGTGGCGGGGCAGACACTCACCGCAGAAGAGGCGCTCGCCGGCGCCCCCGACCACGACGGCTCCCGCTTCCGTGTGACCGCGATCCTGGGGGAGGAGCAGTAATGACAACCGATCTCACCCGGCTCACCGCCGACGCGCTCGCAGCCGAACTCACCTCGGGCGAGGTCAGCTCTGTCGAAGCCACCCAGGCCCACCTCGACCGCATCGCCGCAGTCGACGGCGCCGTGCACGCGTTCCTGCACGTCGCATCCGACAGCGCCCTCGCCGAGGCGGCGGACATCGACCGTCGCCGCGCAGCAGGCGAGCAGCTGCACCCGCTCGCCGGCGTACCCATCGCCATCAAAGACGTCATCGTGACGAAGGGCATGCCCACCACGAGTGGCTCGAAGATCCTCGAGGGTTGGCTTCCGCCCTACGACGCCACGGTCATGACCAAGCTGCGCGCCGCCGGCCTCGTCTCGCTCGGCAAGACCAACATGGACGAGTTCGCCATGGGCTCGTCGACCGAGCACTCCGCCTACGGCCCCACGCACAACCCGTGGGACCTCGAGCGCATCCCCGGAGGATCCGGCGGTGGATCCGCCGCGGCGGTCGCCGCCTACGAGACGCCCTTCGCCCTGGGCAGCGACACCGGCGGCTCCATCCGGCAGCCCGCCCACGTGACCGGTACGGTCGGCCTCAAGCCCACCTACGGCGGCGTGAGCCGATACGGCGCCATCGCGCTCGCATCCAGCCTCGACCAGATCGGCCCGGTCTCCCGAACCGTGCTCGACTCTGCACTGCTTCATGACGTGATCGGCGGCCACGACCCGCGCGACTCGACCTCGCTCACCGACATCTGGCCGTCGTTCGCCGAGGCCGTGCGCCGTGCCGACGTCGCGGGCCTGCGCATCGGCGTCATCAAACAGCTCCAGGGCGACGGGTTCCAGCCCGGTGTCATGGAGCGATTCCGCGAGGCCCTCACACTGCTCGAGGGCGCCGGGGCCATCATCACCGAGGTCGAGCTTCCCAGCGTCGAGCACGCGATCGCGGCCTACTACCTCATCATGCCCGCCGAGGCCTCCAGCAACCTCGCCAAGTTCGACTCCGTGCGCTTCGGCCTGCGGGTCAACCCGAAGGGCGGCGGCACCGTCGAAGACGTGATGAGCGCCACCCGCGAACGGGGCTTCGGCGCCGAGACCAAGCGCCGCATCATCCTCGGCACCTACGCCCTCTCGGCCGGCTACTACGACGCCTACTATGGCAGCGCCCAGAAGGTGCGCACCCTGGTGCAGCGCGACTTCGCCGCCGCGTTCCAGAACGCCGACGTGCTCGTGTCGCCCACGGCGCCTACGACGGCGTTCAAGCTCGGCGAGAAGACGGGCGACCCGCTCTCGATGTACCTCAACGACATCGCCACGATCCCCGCGAACCTCGCGGGCATCCCCGGAATCTCTGTGCCCGCAGGGCTGGCCGCCGAAGACGGCCTGCCCGTCGGCATCCAATTTCTGGCACCGGCACGAGAAGATGCCCGACTCTACAGTGTCGCGGCGGCGCTCGAGGCACTGCTCGAAGAGAAATGGGGGCACACGCTCCTGAGCCAGGCCCCCGACCTGTCTCCGAGCGAAATGAACGCGACCGATGAGGGAGTCGTCTGATGGCGAAACTGATGGACTACGACCGCGCGCTCGAGCTCTTCGAGCCGGTACTCGGCTTCGAGGTGCACATCGAGCTCGGCACCAAGACGAAGATGTTCTCTGACGCGCCCAACTACTTCGGCGGCGAGCCCAACACGAACATCACTCCGGTCGACCTCGGACTGCCCGGGTCGCTGCCCGTGGTCAACGGCCAGGCCGTGCGCTACGCGATCAGTCTGGGCCTCGCGCTCGGTTGCTCGATCGCGCCGACCAGCCGGTTCGCCCGCAAGAACTACTTCTACCCCGACCTGGCGAAGAACTACCAGATCTCGCAGAGCGACGAACCCATCGCCTTCGCGGGCTCGGTCGAGGTCGAACTGCCGAACGGACGCCTCTTCACGGTGCCAATCGAGCGCGCGCACATGGAGGAGGACGCCGGCAAGCTCACCCACGTGGGCGGGGCGACCGGCCGCATCCAGGGTGCCGAGTACTCGCTCGTCGATTACAACCGGGCCGGCGTTCCGCTGGTCGAGATCGTCACCGACATCATCTACGGAGCTGGGGCCGACGCGCCCGAGCTCGCCAAGGCGTATGTGTCGACCATTCGCGACATCGTCGTGGGGCTCGGCATCTCCGAGGCGAGGATGGAGCGCGGCAACCTGCGCTGCGACGCGAACATCTCGCTGCGTCGGCGCACGCCCGAGGGCGAGCCGGCCTCGCCACTCGGCACCCGCACCGAGACGAAGAACGTCAACTCGCTGCGCAGCGTCGAGCGCGCTATCCGCTACGAGATCCAGCGCCAGGCCGCCATCCTCGACGCCGGCGGAACCATCACGCAGGAGACGCGACACTGGCACGAAGACACGGGGGAGACCTCGGCAGGCCGCCCCAAGTCCGACGCCGACGACTACCGTTACTTTCCGGAACCCGACCTTCTTCCCGTCGTTCCCTCGGCCGAGCTCATCGAAGAACTGCGCGCTGCACTGCCTGAGGCGCCCGCGATCCGTCGCCGTCGACTCAAGACCGAGTGGAACTTCACCGACCTCGAGTTTCAAGATCTCACGAACTCCGGCCTCGTGACGGAGGTCATCGAGACCGTCGCCGCCGGAGCCGCACCGGCCGCGGCGCGCAAGTGGTGGACAGGCGAGATCGCCCGCACCGCCAACGCCCAGGGCGTCGACGCCACGACGCTCGTCACCCCGCTGCAAGTTGCCCAGCTGGTTGCACTCGTCGACGATGGCACCCTCACCGACCGCCTCGCGCGGCAGGTTCTCGAGGGGGTCATCGCGGGTGAGGGCACGCCCCAGCAGGTTGTGGATGCGCGCGGGTTGGCCGTCGTGTCAGACGACGGCGCGTTGGTCGCCGCGATCGACGAGGCCCTACAGAGCCAGCCCGACGTCTTGGCCAAGATCCGCGACGGCAAGGTGCAGGCGGCAGGCGCCGTCATCGGAGCCGTGATGAAGGCGATGAAGGGCCAGGCCGACGCGGCCCGCGTGCGCGAGCTGGTGCTCGAACGCGCGACCAGCATGCCCGAGTAGGCCGGCTAGAAGTCGACGCCCGTCAGATCTTCCGACACCGTCCAGAGTCGCGCGGCGACGCTCTCGTCGAGCGCCCGGCGGCTCTGCTTCGCTCGCCCGGGAGGCCCTATGAGCCCGAACGCCGCGGTGGGCCCCACGTAGTCGCCGCCGGAGACGCTGGCCCAGGTGGCCGCGAAGAGTTCGGGTTCCGCGCCCTGCTCGGCCTCCTGAGACAGCCCGGGCAGGTGCATGAACTTCTCGACGAAAGCGCTCGGCGGCTTGTCGCGACCGAGCTGCGGGCCGGCGTTCTGCAGATTCGTACGGCTGAATCCCGGATGCGCCGCCGCACTCAGCAGGCCCCATCCGGCAGCGTCGCTGCGCCGTTGCAGCTCGTGGGCGAAAAGCAGATTAGCCAGCTTCGACTGGCCGTAGGCGAGCCACGCGTTGTATTTCTTCTCGGCGTTGAGGTCGCCGAAGCGGATGCGCCCGAACCAGTGCGCCACGCTCGAGAGAGTGACGACCCTCGGCGCGTCGGCCGTGATCAGGGCAGGCAGAAGGCGCGCCGTGAGCGCGAAGTGACCGAGGTGGTTCGTGCCGAACTGCAGCTCGAATCCGTCTTCGGTGGTGTGCTTGCTCGGAACGGCCATGACGCCGGCATTGTTGATCAGGATGTCGACCGGTGTCTTCTCGGCGATCATGCGGTCGGCGAACGCCTGCACACTGGCGAGAGACGCGAGGTCGAGACTCTCGAGCTGCAGCGTCGCGTGTGGAACGGTCTGCCGAATGGTCTCGGCGGCCCTCTCATTCTTCTCAGTCGTTCGAGCGGCCATCACCACGTGGGCGCCCGCCGCGGAGAGCCGCCGTGCCGTCTCGAGGCCGAGTCCGCTGTTGGCCCCCGTCACGATGACGCGCCTGCCGTGCTGCTCGGGAATGGACATGCGCGGGGTGGATGACATGAGGCTCCTAACGCCCAGGCGGAGTCTCGGGTTCACCGCCTCAGCGATCAGGCTAATGCTGCATGGTCAGCATGCCAAGATTGTGCGCTACGCGGAGAGCGGAAGCCTGTCGTCTCGACCCGTCAGCGCGAGCAGCCGTGACTGCAGCGACGCATGTTCGGCAACGGGAACGGGCGAGCTGAAAAGTCCCGAGGCCTCGAGAGTCTCCTTCTGGGGCTCGAAGACAGTCCAGACCGCGGCAATCAGCTGCTCGTCGAGGGTCTCGGCCGTTCGGGTGGCCCGGGCGAGATCCCACGTGTGGATCGTGACGTCGGAGACCTGCTCGCGCAGATACTCGGTGACCGTCACGGTGTCGTACGAGAGCTGCACCTGCGCATCCGGTGCCGCCGACCGCCACGCATCGGTCGCGGCCTTCGAGTACAGGGCCCACTCGGCGGCGAGATCGCTCGACAGCGGCCGCTTGAGAGCCTGCGCCTGTCGCAGCGTGCGACCCTCGAGCAGCAGCGGCACCCACTGCTGCTCCTCGATGACGTGGGTGACGAGCTGGCGGGTGTTCCAGTCGGCGTCGGGGGTCGGCGCGTTCCAATCGTTCACCGCGTCGAGACGTGCGGCGAACTCCGCGTGAGCGGTCTTCTGCAGTGTCAGCCAGTCGATGGTCACGATGGGGCTCCTGTCGGCGATGCTGGTCGTAGTCCTAGGTGTAAGTCCATCACAGCCACATGCATTCCACCGCGCCACGCGCAGCTATGCTCGCGGGGTGACCTTGACGACCAGATACACCGACGTCTCCGACCTGAGCCCGCTCCTCGATATGAACAACAGGGCGATACCGGCTGTGAACCTGCTCGACGAGTCCGAACTGCTCGATCTGGTGTCGATGGCGCATGCCGCGGTCGTCGTGGTGGATGACGAGTCGCCCGACGAGCCGCTCGGGCTCGTGGTCACGCTGGCGGCCGGCAACGACTACGACAGTGAGAACTATCGTTGGTTCGACGAGCGCGGTGGCGACTTTCTCTACGTCGATCGCATCGTCGTGGCCGAGGGCATGCGCGGCCGCGGCCTCGGACAGATCCTGTACGAGAGGGTGTTCGCCGAGGCAGAACTCGCCGGCCTCACCGAGGTGACCTGCGAAGTAAACCTCGACCCGCCGAACCCCGGCTCACTTGCCTTCCACGACAGGCTCGGCTTCGTGCAGCTCGGCGAACAGGTCACCAAGGGCGGATCCGTGAAAGTCGCCCTGCTCTCGGCGCCCGTCTTTCCTGCCTCGGATCTGCCCGATCCCTCCTAGGCTTCTTCGGGTCAGGTGCGGTCCGCCAACAGCTGCTCCCGCACGGCGCGGCGCAGCACCTTGCCGATGAGCGACTTGGGCAGCTCGTCGATGACGACGATCCTTTTCGGAACCTTGTAGGCCGTGAGCTGACCGCGGCACCAGTCGCGGAATTGCTTCTCGTCGAAGTCGGCTTTCGGCGCGAGCACCACTGCCGCAACCACGTCTTCTCCGCCGCCCCCGCTCGGCATGCCCACGACGGCGACGTCGGCGACCCCGGGATGCTGGCGCAGCGCATCCTCGACCTCGGACGGGGCGACGTTGAAGCCGCCGGTGATGATGAGTTCCTTGATGCGGTCGACGATGGTGACGAAGCCATCGGCATCCTGCGTGCAGATATCGCCCGTGCGGAACCAGCCGCCTTCGAGCAGCACGGCGTCGGTTTCGTCGGGTTTCTGCCAGTAGCCCTGGAACACCTGCGGGCCATGGATCAGCAACTCGCCTTCCTCGCCCGCCGGGCGCTCGATCGAGGTGTCGTCGGGGTCGACGACTCGGATGTCGGTGCTGGGAAAAGGCACGCCGACGGTTCCGGGTCTGCGACTCGGGCCGATGGGGTTGCCCAGTGCCACGGGCGAGGTCTCGGTGAGGCCGTAGCCCTCGACGAGGTAACCTCCCGTGGCCTTCTCCCAGAGCTCGACGGTGGAGATCGGCAGGTTCATGGCGCCGGAGATGGCGAAACGGATTCCGGCGAGGTCGACCTTGCGCTTCTCGGCGCCCGACGCGAGGCGTTCGTAGATCGGCGGCACGGCGGGCAGGAAGGTGGGCGGATGCGACTTGGCGGCGTCGAGCACGAGGTCGACGTCGAATTTGGGAAGCAGCACCAGTCGGGCGCCGCTGTTCATGGCGAACGTGAGGCAGAGGGTGAGTCCGTAGGCGTGGAACATGGGCAGCACGGCGTAGATCACCTCTTTGCCGGCCACCATTCCCGGCACCCAGGCGCGGCCTTGCAGCGCATTCGCGTGCAGGTTGAGGTGGGTGAGCTTCGCGCCCTTCGGCGTGCCGGTCGTTCCACTGGTGTACTGGATGACGGCCAGATCGTCGACCGAGGGCCGCGGCACCGAGCGGCGCACGGGTCGGTGGTCGACGAGCTTCTCCCACGGCATGCTGTTCTTCGATGCACCCGTGAGGGCCTTTCGCGCCTCGCGCGCTTTCGGCACGGGCAGCCGCAGTGCGACGCGCTTCGACAACGGCATGGCGCGGGTCACGTCGACGGCGATCACGGTGTCGAACGCGACATCGGCGGGCATCGAGTGGATGCGATCGCCCACCTTGTCCCACACGATCGCCACCTTCGCGCCGTGGTCCTCGAACTGGTGCCGCAGCTCGCGATCGGTATAGAGGGGGTTGTGTTCCACGACGATGGCACCGAGCCTCAGTACGGCGTAGAACGCGATGACGTGCTGGGGGCAGTTCGGAAGCACGAGGGCGATGCGATCGCCGGGGCGAACTCCTGCGCGACGCAGCCCCTCGGCTGCGCGACCCACGAGCATCCCCAGTTCGGCATATGTCGTCGTCGCGCCGAAGAAATCGAGGGCCACCTTGGAGCGAAAGGTCGACACGGACGCATCGAGCATGTCGACCAGGGAGCCGGTCGGCAGTTCGATCGTCGCGGGCACGCCGTCTGCGTACTGCGAAACCCAGGGACGGTCGGTCTCGGTGCTCATGCAGTGCCCTTCGCGTCGTTGTCGAGACATTATGACGCAGTCGACTCGACGACTCACGGGCGTCGATCAGCCGGGGCTGCCCGTGCTAGCGTGCGAGCGTGTCGAGAATCGTCGGGGTGTCTGCCGCAGTACCCCCGAATTCGTATGCCCAGTCGGTGATCACAGACACGATTGCCCCGATGATCACGTCGAATCCCTCGAAGCAGGCGGTTCTCCGACGACTCCATGCCGGCAGCCGTGTCGACCGACGTCATCTGGTGCTTCCGATTGAGCGCTACCTCGAAAAACAGAGTTTCACGATCACCAATGAGCTGTTCATCGATGCAGCCACCGACCTGGCCGAAGAGGCGCTTGTCGCCGCTCTCGCGCGAGCGCGCATTCGCGCCGACGAGGTCGACTTCGTGCTGTTCACCTCGGTCACAGGCGTCTCGGCGCCGTCGATCGACGCGCTGCTCGTGCCCCGGGTCGGCCTGAGATCCGACGTCAAGAGAGTGCCGATGTTCGGCCTGGGCTGCGTCGCGGGGGCCGCCGGCATCGCCCGGCTCGACGACTATCTCGCCGGCCATCCGCGAGGGGTGGCCGTGCTCGTCTCAGTCGAGTTGTGCTCGCTCACAGTGCAGCGCGATGACGATTCGATGGCGAACCTCGTCGCTTCCGGGCTCTTCGGAGACGGGGCCGCGGCCGTCGTGATGGTCGGGGCGGAACGCGCGGCCGAACGCGACGACGCCGGATTCGACATCGTCGGCGTGCGCAGCGCGCTGTATCCCGACACGCGCCACGTGCTCGGATTCAATCCGGGCGAGACGGGCTTCCGCATTGTGCTCACAGCCGGGGTCGCCGACGTGATCGACGAGCATTTCGGCTCCGATATGACGCAGTTCCTCGGCGACCACGACGCGACGATCGACAGCATAGATCGCTGGATCGCGCATCCGGGGGGCCCGCGCGTTCTTGAGGCATTCAGTGACGCCCTCCACCTTTCGTCGGGTGCCCTCGACGCCAGCTGGGACTCGCTCGCGCGGGTCGGCAACCTGTCGTCGGCGTCGGTGCTGCACGTGCTGGCCGACAGCATCCGCGACGCCCCGCCGACGGCCGGCGAGCTGTGCTCGCTCTTCGCCCTCGGCCCCGGGGTGTGCGCCGAACTCGTGCTGCTGCGCTGGTCGGGAGAGCCGCAATGAGCCTCTCGGTGCTGTTGTACGTGATATTGATCCTGCTCACCGGGGGCGAACGCATCGTAGAGCTCGTCGTATCGACGCGCAATGCCGCGTGGGCCTTCGCTCGCGGGGGCCTGGAGTTCGGCCGGAGCCACTTCGGGCCTATGGTGGCGCTGCACACGGGCCTCTTGCTGGCCTGTCTCGTCGAGACCCTGCTCGCGAACCGCCCGTTCATCGCCTGGCTGGGCTGGCCCATGCTCGTGATCGCCCTCGCAAGCCAGGTGCTGCGATGGTGGTGCATCGGTTCGCTGGGACGACGCTGGAACACGAGGGTGATCGTGGTTCCGGGGTTGCCCCTTGTGCTGCGCGGGCCCTATCGGTGGCTCCGTCACCCGAACTACATCGTCGTGATCGCCGAGGGCATCGCGCTGCCGCTGGTGCACAGCAACTGGGTGACGGCCATCGCCTTCACGGTGCTCAACGCCGTGCTCCTGTTCGGCTTCCGCATCCCGGTCGAGGAGCGTGCCCTCGAGGCGGCCCTCGGCGAGGAGCCGGTCGCGCCGCGATGACGCGGGTCGACGTCGATGTCGCCATCGTGGGCGGGGGCCCGATCGGGCTCGCCGCCGCCATCGAGGCGCGTCTCGCCGGGCATTCGGTGGTCGTCATCGAGCCTCGGTCGTTTCCCATCGACAAGGCCTGTGGCGAAGGCCTGATGCCGGGAGCGGTCGCGGCCCTGGCCCGCCTCGGCGTCCATCCCGAGGGCTCGCCCATCGCGGGCTTCCGCTACTCGAACGGGACGAAGTCTGCCGTGCACCGTTTCGCCGGCGCGGCCGGCCTCGGCGTGCGCCGCACGACTCTGCACCGAGTGCTGGCCGAGCGTGCAGACGAACTGGGTGTCCAGCGACTGGATGCCCGGGTCTCCGACGTGGTTCAGGATGCCGGGGGAGTGACGGTCGGCGACGTGCGGGCATCCTGGCTGTTCGCGTGCGACGGCCTGCATTCGACCGTGAGAAAGCAGACCGGCCTGGAGCGAGCGTCGTCAGGCCGCGTCGACCGACGACGCTTCGGCCTGCGCCGGCATTACGCGCTCGAGCGCTGGACCGACCTCGTCGAGGTGCACTGGGTCTCGGACGCCGAGGCCTACGTCACGCCACTGGCCGGCGGCCTCGTGGGCGTCGCGGTTCTCGGTCCTCCCCGCACCGATTTCGACGGCGTGCTCGCGCGCATGCCCGAACTCTTCGATCGGCTCCGGGGCGCGCAGAGCGTGGACAGTCTGCGCGGGGCGGGGCCGCTGCGGCAACGCACGACGGCCCGCAGCGCCAACAGGGTGCTGTTGTTGGGTGACGCCTCGGGCTACGTGGATGCGCTCACAGGGGAAGGTATCCGGGTGGGCCTCGGCCACGCGCGCGCGGCCGTCGAGGCGATCGCAACTGCGAGCGGGAACGTCGGTGCCGCGTACGACCGCGAGTGGGCGCGGGTCAGCCGCGACTTCCGCGTGATCACCTCGGGCCTGCTCGCCGCAGCGCAGTCGCCCCTCAGACCCCTCATCGTGCCCGCGGCCAGCGCCCTGCCCGCGGTGTTCGGTGCAGCGGTGGAGCGTCTCGCCCGCTGACGCCGACACGCGTGACCTCGTCGGTGTGCGCTGCTACGGTCGAGGCATGTCCCCGGAGAGGCTCGCTGCCCTGACCCAGCTCCGCCGGGCGCGCGACCTGATCGACGTGAGATTCGCCGAGCCCCTCGACGTGCCCACGATGGCGAAGCACGCGATGATGTCGCCCGCTCACTTCTCCCGCCAGTTCAAGGACGCATACGGTGAAACCCCGTACGGCCACCTGATGACCCGACGCATCGAGCGCGCCATGGCTTTGCTCCGCGCGGGCGTCTCGGTCACCGACGCGTGCATGGCGGTCGGATGTACGTCGCTCGGGTCTTTCAGCTCGCGCTTCAGCCTGCTGGTCGGCGAGACCCCCAGCCAATACCGCAGACGTGAGCACGACGCCGTGCAGCTGATGCCGTCCTGCGTGGCGAGCGGCTACACACGGCCGCGCACGGCCGATTCCGCGACCGCCGGATCGAGCAGGATCCGAGAAGCCTCGCTGGCCCTGTCGGCCTAGCGTGGCATCCATGACCATTTCACTTCAGTACGCAGGAATCACCGTCACCGACGTCGACGAGTCGCTGGGCTTCTACCGCGACGCGCTCGGCTTCGAGGTGCAGAACGACGTCGCCAACGGCGGTTTTCGCTGGGTGACGCTCAGAAGCCCGGGACAGCCCGACCTGTCGATCGTGCTTTCCGAGCCGCACGCGGGCCGCTCCCAGGTCGACGGTGACGCGCTGCAAGAACTGCTCGTGAAGGGTGTGCTGCAGACGCTGGTGTTCCGCAGCGACGACCTCGATGCGAGCTTCGAGACCGTACGGGCCTCGGGCGCCGAGGTGCTGCAGGAGCCGATCGAACAGCCGTGGGGTCCCCGCGACTGCGCGTTCCGTGATCCCTCGGGCAACACGGTGCGCATCTCCGAGGCGTAGGCGGGCCGCGGCGGCTCGCGGCGGTCCGTCAATGGCGGGCCCGCACCCTCGTGAGGCGCGCAGACTGGGTAAATGAACCTCGTTCCTGCCGCCCTGCGCGATCGTATTCGCCTGACCCTCAGCGGGTCGAGCGACGAGCCACCCGACTGGTCGGTGCACCTAGACGAGGGCGACGACGGCGGCTTCTTCGCGCCCGGCTCGGCGACCTGGAGCGTGCACGGCGGGATGTCGACCATCGTCGCGGGGATCCGCGCGCTGTTGATCCAGGCGTTGCACCCGGGGGCGATGGCAGGCGTGCACGACCACTCCCGGTACAAGGAGGACCCGCTCGGACGGTTGGCCGGCACGATCAGATGGATTTTCACGGTGAGCTACGGCGACACCCGTACAGCGATCGGCGCGTCGAATTGGGTGCTCAAGATTCACGAGCGGGTCGTCGGCACCTATCTCGACGCTCACGGCGTCTCCCGCCCCTACGCCGCGAACGACCCGGAGCTGCTGCGCTGGGTGCACCTCGCGTTCACGGACTCGTTCCTCGCGACGGCGAAGCTCTACGGAAAGCCGATTCCGGGAGGCGCGGACGCCTACGTGCGCGAGTGGGCCGCTGCCGGCGAGCTGATGGGCGTAGACAACCCGCCGCATTCCGAGGCGGAGCTGGCCGCACAGCTGCGGGCATACCTCGATGCCGGCGACCTGGTCTACAACGACCGTGTCGCAGAGGCGGTGTCTTTCATTCGGCGGCCACCGATCGGCCGCTCGTTGATGCCGGGCTACGCACTGCTGTTCGCGGGCGCCGTCGCATCCATCCCCGAGCCGTACCGGGGCATGCTGCGGCTGCGTACGCCTTCGATCGGGCCCATCCGGCTGCCCGTGGCGGCCTTGACACGGCTGACCCTGAAGGTGATCGCGGGAACCCTCGAGAAAGATCCACCGAGCGAGCTCGCGGCACGCCGCAGGCTCGCCCGGCTCGGCATCGACGGGTCTGCCATCACTCGTCGCTGACGTCGATCAGAGGGCGAGCATCAGACGGGACGCGTCTCGGGCGACGTCGTGTGCTTGCCATCGCGAACGACGACCGAACCCAGCGCCTCGTCGATGCGGGCAAGGATGCCTTTGTCGAGGGTCACTCCCGAGGCCTTCACATTCGACTCCACCTGCTCGGGCCGCGATGCGCCCATCAGGGCGGATGCCACGTTCGGATTCTGCAGAACCCAGGCGATCGCGAGCTGGGCCATGGTGAGGCCGAGGTCGTGCGCGATCGGCTGCAGCAACTGCACGCGGGTCAGCACGTCGTCGTTCAGGAAGCGCTTGACCATGTCGGCGCCGCCCTTCTCATCGGTGGCGCGGCTTCCCGGCGGAAGCTCGGCGCCCGGCTTGTATTTGCCGGTGAGGACGCCTTGCGCGACGGGCGACCAGACGATCTGCGACAGTCCGAGCTCCTGCGATGCGGGCACGACCTTGTCTTCGATGACGCGCCAGAGCATCGAATACTGCGGCTGGTTCGAGATTAGCTGAAAACCGAGTTCCGTCGAGAGCGCGTGGCCCGCTCGGATCTGCTCGGCGTTCCACTCGCTTACCCCGATGTACAGCGCCTTGCCCTGGCGCACGATGTCTGCGAACGCCTGCATCGTCTCCTCCAGAGGCGTCTCGACGTCGTAGCGGTGCGCCTGGTAGAGGTCGACGTAGTCGGTCTTCAATCGTCGCAGCGAGCCGTCGATCGACTCCAGAATGTGCTTGCGCGAGAGGCCCACGTCGTTCGGTCCCTTGGGGCCCGTCGGCCAGTAGACCTTCGTGAAGATCTCGAGCGATTCGCGGCGCTGGTGCTTCAGCGCCTTGCCGAGCACCTTCTCGGCTGCAGTGTTCGCGTAGGCGTCGGCCGTGTCGAACGTGGTGATGCCGGCGTTCAGCGCCGCCTCGACGCATTGCGCGGCGATATCGTTCTCGACCTGCGATCCGTGGGTGAGCCAGTTGCCGTAGGTGATTTCCGAGACTTTGAGCCCGGACTTGCCGAGATACCTGAATTCCATGCTCGTCACGCTACTCCTCGCGCCGCACGCCGGCTGGGGGTAGCGTGAGAGGAATCCGAAACGACAGGACACCATGACCGCCATTGTCGAGATGATGAATCATCTCCTCGGCCTGGCCGTGGCGCTCTCGTTCGGCACGGGCCAACTCGACACCGTCGCCGTCGTCGGTGCGGTCGCGGTGAGCGCCCTCGCGGTCGCACTGTGCGCACACTACCTGGTGAGCCTGATCGGCGGCTCGAGCACGTCGCTCGTCGAGCAGACGAGCTTCGACCGCGCGGCCCTGCGAGTGCTGGTCGTGCAGAGCGATCCGAACGCGGCGGGGCG
>NZ_CAXVWM010000108.1:0-5265 GCF_964263775.1 Agreia sp.
ACGCGCAGGCAGAAGTCGAGCGGCGCCCTCGTGTTCATTCCGCTGGTTGTGCAATATACGTTACGCGCGAAGTACTCGCTCGGCAGCATCTCAAGGCGCTTCATCCCCAGCGGCTCAAGTCCACCGCGTCGCAGAATGTTCTGATATCGGTTGTCCAACCGATCCAGCCAGAAGGGGATGGCCTCCCCTAGATGTCCGAGCACCAGCTTGAGGTCGGGGAAGGCGTCGAAGACGCCGCCGAGGATCATACGTACTGCGTGCAGGGAGGCGTCTGCGCCGAAGCCCCAGAGGGCCCCCATCATGCCGTATCTGGAATAGGGCTCGATGATGCCCTCAGGCGGAAAACTGGGATGCAGGTAGAGCGGGACGTTGTGCGCAACAACTGCGCCTAGGATCGGCCAGAACTTCTCGTCGTCGAGATACTCCCCGTGGGTGTGCGAGTTTATGATCACCCCGTTCAGCCCGAGCGAGCCCACAGCACGCTCTATTTCTTCAACCGCACGCGTTGGCGATTGTGGCGCGACGGCGGCGAGGCCGGCGAAGCGCGTAGGATGGCGCGCGACCGCGGCGGCAAGCCCATCGTTAGCGATGATCGCGAGTTCGGTTCCCAAATCGGCATCGAACGCCTGCACGCCTGGGCCGGTGATGCCCAGCAGGTGCATGTCGACCCCGAACTCATCCATCTCGGCGAGGCGGTAGTCGAGGTCGGTTAACTGTCTCACGGCGAGGGGCTGACGGTAGTAAATGCCGAGGTAGCGCGAGACGGCCGTGTCGACCGAAGCGGTGAGCTTGAGGAACTCGGTGATGTATTCGGCGGGGGCGAACGCCTCCTCCGTCGCGATCAGTCGCATGAACTGCTCCGTCGTGTTCTGGGCCCGAGACCCGTCGATTCGTTCTTCAGAACATTGCTCCCGGCCATTCGACTACCGCGCTGCGTATCGCGGGCAAGCCCTCCGTAGCTGCCGCGAAAGCCTCGACCCGCAGCAAACGTCCGCCTTCCCAGAAGGTCGAAACGCCGGTGTTCCCCATGCGCAGCAGCTCGATTCCCCAGAACAGGTCCGCCATGGTCACAACAGCACCATAGAGGAACGGCCCTTCGACCTCACCGAGGCTTCGCTCCAGGTCCACGACTGAACGCTCGGCGCGATCATACGCCTCTCGCATCGCCTCGGGCGTGAACAGGTTCTCCGCTGCAGAAAGCTCCTTGGCCCGCTTGGCTTGGTAGGCCGCCAAGAGCCGGGGCTCGGCCACGTTCTGGGCCATGTAACGGTCGCACCAAGCTACCTTGCGCCGTGAGAAAGCGCCGCCGACATCGCTTGCCGTTCTGGCTGCCTCCGTCGTCGTGGGCGTGCGTCCCATCAGAAGCTGGTAGTTTGGGAGATCGTCGACGATCGCAAGCTGTTCGTCGATCCTGGAGACAAGGGGAGAAGGCCGCAGGCGGAGATCCTCCGGTCCCTGGTTGTCGAGATGGATGCAGATCCTTTTAGAATCTACCAGAACCCCACCGTCCCGCCAGTCGATGAGCGTGGGCACGACGGCGCCGTCGCATCCGGCATGCGCCGCCGTGCTCCCGGTGTGGCGGGACACGAGCGAGCCACCAAAGCGCTCGCAGCCTACCATCCGCAGTCTGACATACGCCGGTAGATACGTCTGCCCCTCGAACATGTTCAGGACGTGACTGGCGTAGGGGAGACCATGATGCGCCAGGACCGCCCGGACCTTGTGCGAGCAGATGGAGTTGGCCGCGTGGAAGAGTTCAAATCTCGGAGCGGTGTCCGGTTCGCCCCCATGTGGGGGTCCATCGCTTCCGAGCGCGTCACGCGCATCCGCGACCAATGATTCCATCGCGTCCCTCATGAGCGCCTATCCATCTACCTTAGAACCGCACCCGGACGGCCGCACCATAAACGCGGGGCTCGTAGGTGTATGCAGCCTCAAGGCCGACCGATGTGATGCTAGCGGCCTGTCCGATCACGCGCTTGTTCAACAGGTTTCGGACGAACAGGGTGCCGGTCACCCCGTCGGAAAGCGACGTCCAGCTCGCCGACGCGTTCACGGTGTCGTACGCCGGCTGCCGTGCGAAGTTGTCGGCCTCGAAGAAGTAGTCGCCGCTGTGACTTTCAGTGGCGCTCAGGCTGATCGTCCCGAAGTCCAGCTTCTTGGTGTAGGTCGCGGTGATGCTCGCGCTGAAGTTCTGGGCGAGCTGCAAGCGGTTGCCGGAGGCGTCGGTCCGCGTGGGATCGTTGGCGATGCCGCCGGTCGCCAAGGGAACGATGAACTGGGCGCCCACATAGCGGTTGTAAGCGCTATGCAGCACCGAGACACCGCCACTCAGCCGGAATTCAGGGGTGACCCGCGCCTCGAAGTCCGCGTCCAGCCCGTATATCTCGGCCGAGGCGGCATTCGTTAGCACCATCGCGCCATTGACGAACTTGCTGAGCTGGAGATCCTTGTAAGTGTAGTAGAAGGCCGCCGCGTTCAATCGCAGGGTGCGATCGAACAACTCGGTTTTCAGCCCGGCCTCGTAGGCGTCGAGCTGCTCGGGCTGGTACGACGGGGCGGTCGGCACGGACACATTGTACCCCCCGCTCTTGATTCCCCGATTATACGAAAGGTAGCCCAGCACGTCGTCGCTGAAGCGATGGTCCAACGAGACGCGCCACGAGGGCTTTTTGAACGTGAACTCGCCGACGACCGGCGGATGAACGGCGGGATTAAACGAACCGTTGTTACGGACCGCAGTGGTTGTCCCGACGAAGGACCGCTTCTCGATGGTGTAGCGCGCGCCCAAGGTCAGGCGTGTGTCAGGAAGGATGGTGAAGTCGATCTGTCCGAACGGAGCGAAGGACCGCGCCTTTTCCTTGTCGTTGACGCTCGTGGAGGCGTTGGACGTCGGCAGCGGCGCTAGGATACCGTAGAATTTGCGGTAGAACGGGGCGAAGTCGAGGGTGTAGTAGAGGTAGTAGGCCCCCGTCGACCAGTGGAAGTCGCGGTCGGAATCGGACGCTATCAGCAGTTCCTGAGAGAACATATTCGACCGATTGGTGCCGTAGTTCTCTTGGCCTAGTGTGGGCGTTCCATCGATGTCCCACTGCGCGGTCGCCTTAGCGCTGCGATAGGCCGTCGTACTCGTGACCTTGACGCCCCCGAGATCGTGGACGATCCGTCCGCTGGCTCCGCCCGCCTTGAGGGTCAGTGTCGAGTCGATGTTGTTGCCGCTGTCGTAGACATTCCCCGTATCGACAAATCCGGGCAGGCGCTCCGTCGTTCCCGGATAGGGACGGTAGTACGGGCCATTGTCCTCGTTCTTGCTCTGATAGTCCCCGATGATTGTGATCTCGGTGCGGGTTCCGGGAGTGAACAGCAGCTTACCCCGCAAGGACCAGTTGTCGTGGATTTTATAAGTATCGTGCTTGGTGGTCGGGTTGTACCCCCATCCGTTGCCCTGCGTAGTGTAGCTGCCTGACAGGCTGGCCGCGACGTTACTCGTAAGTCCACCGGTGAGGTACGCGTCGGTCTTCAGCGTGGCGTAATTGTCGACACTGGCCCCGAGTTCGGCCTTGAATGCCTGAGAGGGGGCGCGGGTCGTTATCTGGAACACGCCCCCGGTCGCGTTCCGACCGAATAACGTCCCTTGGGGTCCCTTGAGCACGGCAATCTGTTCGATGTCGTTCAGTTCGCGCAGGCCCTCGCGCTGGAACGGATAGTACACGCCGTCGATGTACAGGGCGACGGGGTTCTCTGCGAAGTTGGCGGATGTACCGACGCCGCGGATCGACGGCTGGAAGGCGCCGACGGTGGTACGGATGTTCACGCCCGGTACCGCCACTCCGAGCTGCGTGGTGGAGATCACGCCGGAGGTCGCGAGCTGCCCTCCGCTGATGGCGGTCACCGCGATCGGAACGTCCTGCACGTTCTGGACGCGCTTCTGAGCGGTCACGACGATCTCCTCGAGCTGGCCGCTGTCCCTCGGCAACTGCGCCGCTTGCGACTGATCGGGCGCCTGTGGCGGGGCTTCTTGCGCGGCCGCCATCGCCGGCAAAGCCGCAAGGATCGTGATCGTCGAGCATCCGAAGCGCATTTCATTTCCTCCCTAACTGCCATGCGACTTATTGATCGCCGGACGACGCAGTGCGTCAGGCGGTGTCGCTTGATTCCGCCGCCGACTTATCGGCGTCAGGGCCAGCAGAACGATGGCAAGTGGACCTGCGCGATTGATTTTCGGTATCGCAAACTACGCGGCTGCATATGGCTCACAACTATCGACCATCCGACCACGCGCGCAGCACGCGATACCGTCACGGTATCGTGCGTAGTCAATATGGTCCTTCTGGGTCAGCTTTCGGAAGTCCATGCCCGGGTGGGATCAGGGATCGCGCGGACCATGACGCGGCTGAGCCTCGAAGGGGACAGCATGTCGGAACTGCCGGTGGTCGATGTAGAAGACGTGATAGAGTGCCAGCGGATGGGCCGGGGGATGATTACTCTCCTTGTCATCGCCACGCTTGCCTTGGTGAGCGATGGCTTCGACCTCGCTGCCATCGGATATGTGGGTCCCGAACTCGTAAAGGCGTGGCACGTCACCCCAGGCGACTTGGTGCCGGTGTTCTCCGCAGGCATCGTCGGTCTGGCCCTCGGGGCGCCCATCTTCGGCTTCCTTGGCGATCGTCACGGGCGGAAGAGGGCCATTCTGGGAAGCCTCGCACTCGTCGGGACGCTGACCCTCGCTTCCAGCATCGCATCGTCGCTCCACCAGCTACTCGTGCTGCGATTCCTCACCGGCATCGGCATCGGCGGCGTGATCCCCAACGTCATAGCCTTGGTCGCCGAGCTGTCGCCCAGTCGGCTCCGCGGGCGGGCCGTCGTCCTCGTCACCCTAGGCGTGGCCGCGGGCATCGCTCTCCCCGGACTCGTGTCGGCGGCGCTGGTGCCGCGCTTCGGTTGGCAGGTGCTTCTCGTGGCTGGCGGAACGCTGCCCCTGGTGGTCGCCCTCATCGCGTGGGCTCGCCTGTCGGAGTCGCTTCGCTTCGTCGTCGAACGCGGCGGTCAACAGCATCGTGCCCGGAGGCTGGCGGCCCTCATGCGTCCGGACCTGCGGATCGGCACTCAGACTCTGGTCGTCTCAAGTGGCTCTGCCCCGACTGCCCGCCGCGGCTCGCTGCGCGAACTGTTCGCGCGCCAGCTAGTCATTGCGACGCCATTGTTGTGGTTCCTGAACGCCGCTAATCAGATGGCCAACTTCTTCTCGCTGACCTGGTTACCTAC
>NZ_CAXVWM010000109.1:0-4273 GCF_964263775.1 Agreia sp.
CGTCGAGCCCGTCACCGTCGGCTCCGCATCCAAGCCCGTGGCCTTCGAGGGAACGCTGGGTCGCCGCGTCTCGCGCCTGCCCGGCCTGCGCCTGCACCCACGCGGCCCCGCAGACCCCAGTCACTTCGAGCCCGAGTCCGAGGACTACCTCGACGAGCTCATCGAAGAGAACCGGCGTCGCTCCCGCCGACGCACGGCGGCGTGGCTCGCCGGCGCCCTCGTCATCATCCTGGCCATCGCCGCGGGCGCCTTCGCCGGATACCGGTGGACGCAGACGCGCTACTACGTCGGCGACGTCGACGGCCGGGTCGCAGTATTCCACGGCGTCCAGCAGACCATCGGCCCGATCGCACTGTCCGAGGTCTACCAGAGCACCGACATCTCACTCGACGACCTGCCGTTCTACACGCAGGAGCAGGTGCGCGACACCATCAGCGCCGACTCGGTGACGGCGGCGCTCGAGATCGTCAAGCGCCTCGGCGCCGCGGTCGAACCGGAGCCGACGCTCACGCCCACCCCGACTCCCTCGCCCTCGCCCTCGCCGTCGGTCGCACCGGCACCCGCACCCGCACCGGCGGCCCCCGTTGGCTGACGCGCGCGGGTCGAGTCCGGTGATCGAGGCATCGCCGATCGTTCCGGATGCCGGGCGCGGCATCCGTCGCATCCGGGTGCCCCAGAAGCTCCGAAACCTCGAGTTGTTCCTGCTGCTCTTCGCGTGCGGAGTCAACGCGTTCGCCATCGTGCTGGTGCAGCTCGGCACGACCGGCGCCATCGACGCGACCGTCGTGACCCTGGGTGCGAGCCTGTCGGTGCTGGTCATCGGCATGCACATCGCACTGCGCTACGTGGCCCCGAACGCCGACCCGTTCATCCTTCCCGTCGCCGCCATGCTCAATGGCATCGGCATAGCCGTGATCTATCACGTCGACCTCATCAACGGCGATACGGGGTGGGATTCGACCGCCATCAGGCAGGTCGTCTGGAGCGCGATCGCCCTCGTCTGTGCGATCGCGGTGGTCGTCATCATCCGAAACCACCGCGTGCTGCAGCGCTACACCTACGTCTTCATGTTCGCGGCGTTCGTGCTGCTGCTGCTGCCCATGCTTCCGGGAATCGGGCAGGAGATCTTCGGCGCCCGCGTGTGGATCCACATCGGACCGTTCTCTTTTCAGCCCGGCGAGATCGCCAAGATCTTCCTCGCGATCTTCTTCGCGGGCTTTCTCGTGCAACGCCGCGACACCCTGTCGCTCGTGGGCCGCAAAGTTCTCGGGGTGCGGTTTCCCCGGGCCCGCGACCTCGGGCCCATCATCGTGATCTGGGCGCTGTCGATGTCGGTGATCGTGTTCCAGCGCGACCTCGGCACGGCGCTGCTGTACTTCGGCCTCTTCGTCGTGATGCTCTATGTGGCGACCGGGCGCACGAGCTGGATTCTGCTCGGCGGCGCACTCTTTCTCGCCGGTGCGGTCGTCGCCAGCCAGACCCTCACCTACGTCAACGATCGCTTCAATGCGTGGCTCGACCCGTTCAGCCAGACGAACTACGACGACGTGGGCGGCAGTTTCCAATTGGTGCAGGGCATCTTCGGCCTCGCCAACGGCGGGCTCATCGGCACGGGGCTCGGGCGCGGCCGACCCGACATCACGCCGCTCGCCCAGAGCGACTTCATCATCTCGGCCATCGGCGAAGAGCTCGGCCTCGCCGGCCTGTTCGCCATTCTCTGCCTCTACCTGCTGCTCATCGCGCGAGGCCTGCGCATCAGCTTCGCCGGCCACGACGACTTCGGCCGACTGCTCGGTGTCGGCCTGTCGTTCGTCATCGCGCTGCAGTGCTTCGTCGTCATCGGCGGCGTCACCCGGGTAATCCCCCTTACGGGCCTCACGACACCGTTCCTGGCCTCGGGCGGCTCCTCGCTCATGGCCAACTGGATCATCGTCGCGCTGCTGCTGCGCCTGTCGGACACGGTTCGCAATCAACCGAGGCTGGTGATCTAGACCGATGAGCAAAGAACTCAAACGCGTCGCGATCGTCGTGCTGCTCATGTTCGCGGCGCTTTTCGTGGCGACCACGAGCATCCAGTTCTTTCAAACGGATGCCCTCGCCGCCGATACCCGCAACACGCGTTCCCTGTACGCCAGCTACGATGCCGAGCGCGGACCGCTCCTCGTCGACGGCCAACCGATCGCCATGTCGGTGCCGGTCGACGACGACTACAAGTTTCAGCGCACCTACCCCAACGGGCCGCTCTACAGCCAGGTCACCGGGTATTACACCCTGGGCCAGGGCTCCACGGGCCTCGAGCAGTCGCTCGGCGACTTTCTGTCGGGCACGGCGGATTCGCAGTTTCTCGCCCGCATCAACAGCATCATCACCGGCCAGAAGCCCAAGGGCGCATCGGTCGAGGTCACGATCGATCCCGTTCTTCAACAGGCGGCCTGGGATGCGTTGGGCGACTACACGGGAACCGTCGTCGCCCTCGAGCCGGCCACAGGACGCATCCTGGCCATGGTCTCGAAGCCCACCTTCGATCCGAACACGCTAGCTGTGCACGACCCGTCGGTCGTGACCGACACGTACGACGCCCTCATCGAGGCCACGGGCGACCCTCTCGTGAACCGATCGATCGACGGCAACCTCTACCCGCCGGGATCCACCTTCAAGATCGTGACCTCGTCGGCCGCCCTGGAGAGTGGAATAGCCGCGACCGACACCCAACCGAATCTCGCGCGCTTTCCACTGCCCGGCTCGAGTAACACCGTCTCGAATGCCGGAGGCGGAACCTGCGGCGGCGGCGACACGGTCTCGCTCGAAACCGCCTTCGTGCTTTCGTGCAACATTCCCATGGCCGAGTTCGGGGTGCAGATGGGCGACAGCACTCTCGTCGACAAGGCCAAGGCCTTCGGTTTCGATAAAGAACTCGACATTCCCATGGCCGTGCAGCCCAGCACGATCCGCTTTCCCATGTCTGACGACAAGCTCGCACTGTCGGCCTTCGGTCAAGACGAAGACAGGGTCACGCCCCTGCAGGTCGCGATGTTCTCGGCCGCCGTCGCCAACAAAGGAACCATCATGAAACCCAACCTGGTCGACTCGATCACGGCGCCCGACCTCACGGTGCTCCAGCAGTTCGAACCGCAGATCTTCGCCGAGCCGATCGACTCTGCAACATCTTCGACACTTTCGCAGTTCATGGTCTCGGCCGTCGAGAATGGCGCAGCGACTAATGCAAGAATAGACGGGGTCAGCGTGGCCGGTAAGACAGGCACGGCAGAGAACGGCGAAGACGATCCGTACACTCTCTGGTTCACCGGCTTCGCCCCCGCAGACAACCCTCGGGTAGCCATCGCGGTAGTGGTGGAAAACGGCGGAGGCGAAGACCAATCCGGCTCGGGGAACTCCATCGCCGCGCCGATAGCAAAACAAGTACTTGAGGCGGTGCTGAATAAATGAGACCCACAACAGGGCTCACCTTCGGGGGACGCTACGAACTCTCCAGTCGCATTGCGATCGGGGGCATGGGCGAGGTCTGGCAGGCCACCGACCTCGTCATCGGTCGGACGGTCGCGATCAAGATCTTGAAAGACGAGTACCTTGGCGACCCCGGCTTTCTCGAGCGTTTCCGCGCAGAGGCCCGGCACGCAGCCCTCGTCAACCACGAGGGCATCGCCAACGTCTTCGATTACGGCGAAGAAGAAGGCAGCGCCTACCTCGTCATGGAACTCGTTCCGGGCGAGGCGCTCTCCACCATCCTCGAGCGCGAGCACGTGCTCGCCACCGACCGCGTTCTCGACATCGTCGCGCAGACCGCATCCGCACTGCAGGCCGCGCACGCCGCAGGCCTCGTTCATCGCGACATCAAGCCGGGCAACCTGCTGATCACCCCCGACGGCCGGGTGAAGATCACCGATTTCGGCATCGCCCGCATCGCCGACCAGGTTCCGCTCACCGCGACCGGGCAGGTGATGGGCACGGTTCAGTACCTCTCGCCCGAGCAGGCGTCGGGCCAGTCGGCGTCGCCGACCACCGATGTCTACTCGCTCGGCATCGTGGCCTACGAGTGCCTCGCGGGCAAACGTCCATTCACCGGCGAATCGCAGGTCGCGATCGCCATGGCGCAGATCAACGAGACTCCGCCCGACCTGCCCATCACCGTGGCCGATCCAGTGCGCAACCTCGTGCTCTCATGCATCGCCAAGAAGCCCGACGAGCGGCCCTCGTCGACCGCGAACCTCGCCCGCGCGGCGACCGCGTTGCGGCGGGGCGACATCGCCGCGGC
>NZ_CAXVWM010000110.1:0-2906 GCF_964263775.1 Agreia sp.
CTCGCCGAGGCGCTAGTTTCTTCTCTATGACCTTCAATGACAACGCGAAGCTCGACACGAGCCGGGTTTCCAAGCGCGGCCGCAACACCGGCATCGCGGTGGGCGGAGGCAGCGCCGTCGTGGTCATCGGACTCTTCCTCCTCTCGCAGGTTCTGGGAGTCGATCTCACGGGTCTCGCGGGCGGCGGCCAGGCCCAGCAGGGCACCCAGAGCGAAGAATCGCTCGAGTGCTACACGGGTGTCGATGCCAACAGCAAGATCGATTGCCTGATGGTGGGCGCCGAGAACTCGCTCAATGACTACTGGGCCGACGAGGCGCCCGCGCTCGGCATCACCTACGCGCCGCCGGCCGACTTCGTGCTCTTCACGGCCGCCACGAACACCGGCTGCGGCCAGGCATCCAGTGCAACGGGCCCGTTCTACTGCCCGCCCGACAGGTCGATCTACGTCGACACCTCGTTCTTCGACGAGCTGCGCACGCAGTTCGGCGCGACCGGCGGAACCCTCTCGGAGATGTACGTCGTCGCGCACGAATTCGGCCATCACATCCAGAACCTCGCCGGGGTCATGGACCGCACCGATCGCACCGACACGGGCCCGACCTCCGACTCGGTGCGCACCGAGCTGCAGGCCGATTGCTTCGCCGGCGCGTGGGTGGCCGCGGCATCGACGACCGAAGACGCCGACGGCGTCACGTTTCTCGAGCCGGTGACGGATGTACAGGTCGCGGATGCACTGAATGCCGCGTCGGTCATCGGCGACGACCGCATCCAGCAGATGGGCTCGGGCCAGGTGAACCCCGAGACGTGGACGCACGGGTCGAGCGCCCAGCGTGAGAAGTGGTTTCAGGTGGGCATGAAGAACGGCGCGGGCAGCTGCGACACGTTCTCGATCAGCGGACCAGAGCTGTAGCCATGAAACGCGAGCGGGTCACGGTGCACATCGACGATGTGCGTCGTGCCGAGCCGAGCGACGCTCACGCGATCGCCGAGGTCATCCACTACTCGACCGAAGACGCGATGCCGTGGCTGGGCGGGCGCAACACCCTCGAGGAAGACCGGTGGTGGGCATCCCATGTTCTGCTGCACAAGACGAACGCGTGGGTCGCGACCGTCGACGGCAACGTCGTGGGGGTCGTCGCGCTGCACGACGGATGGCTCAGCCAACTGTTCGTGCGCACCACCGCGCAGGGCTTCGGCGTGGGGCACAGGCTGATCGAGGTCGCGAAGCGCGAGAGCCCCCAGGGGTTGCAGCTCTGGGCATTCCAGCGCAATGCGGTGGCCATCCGTTTTCTCGAGAGCGTGGGGTTCTCGCTCGTTCGAGAGGGCTGGTCGTCGGGTCGGCACTCGGCCGGCGATGCCGCGGGCGAACCCGACATGCTCTACCGCTGGGTTCCCTGACCCGCGCGACGAGCGAACCGGATGGCGAGAGTCGCGATCACCACGACGGCCGCGGCCGCGATCGCCGCGATCATGGCCGGCTGTGAGATGAGCTCGCCCGTCGTGCGCGACACCGCGACCCAGGCGAGGCCCCAGGCGAGCGACGCCGCGGGAGCGAGGCGGCCTCGACCGCGAATCGCGAGAAGCACGCCGACCAGTGCCGCGATGGCGAGCACGATCACGGCCCAGGCGTCTTCGCCCCAGCCGAAGCCGTCGAAGCCCGCCGTTGTGAGACCGGCGGCGAGGTTGGCGGCCGTCGCGATCGAGACCCATCCCAGGTAGAGGCCGAGGGTGCCGTCGAGCACGATCGTCTCGACGATGCCTGTCGGGCGCCCGTCGACGAGAAGCACGAACGTGCGCGCGAGCACGGCCAGCAGAAGAACGATGACGACGCACGAGAGGGCGAGTTGATCGAACTGCACGCTCAAGATCCACGCGGCGTTCAATATCAGCGACGCGGCCACCCAGTATCCGACCTGGCGTTGCCTCGGTGCGCTCGCCTGGGCGGGCAGCAGCTGCCACACCGCGTAGGCCAGCAGGCCGAGGTAGATCACCGACCAGATCGAGAAAGCGGGCCCGGCCGGTGCGATCGGGGTCGAGTCGGCGCTGAGAGAACCGCCGGCGGCATCCTGGATGGGCGTTCCGCCCGCTAAGCCCGCGCCGATGAACGATCCGACCACGGCGATGACGGCGCTGATCGCGACGACGACCTGGCGAATTCTGTCAGCCGTGGTCGCTGTGGATGGTGCGGACATGTCTGGCCTCTCTTTTAGTCAGCTAGCTTACTAATTGACGGTAGCCTAGATTTGCACAATGAGCGATGAGCCGGTGGATGAAGTCCGAGCGGCTTCCGCTGTCGGCCCCACCATGCACGAGTGGCCCACGGGTCGTCTGCTCTCCACCGCATCGCGTCTGGTCGAGCACGCGTGGACCGAGAGTCTCGACCGACTCGGGCTCACCCACGCCGGTCTGGTCGTGCTTCACCTGCTGCAAGAGAAGCCGCGCAGCCAGACCGACCTCGCGCGCCTCGCACGCGTCGAGAACCAGACCATCTCCCGCACCCTAGAGCGGCTGCAGCGGCAAGGCTTCGTCACGCGCACGGCAGACCGGAGCGACCGCCGACGTCACATCGTGACCGTGACGCCCGCGGGCGTCGACGTCTGGAACTCCGCCCGAACGCTCGAGCGCGACCTGATGCCTGAGGTCGACGAGCCCGAATCCTTCCGTGCCTCGTTACTGGCGATCATCGCGTCGAGCGCCGCGAAGCGCTGGGAGCCCGAGGCCTGAAGCGCAAGCCCTGAACTCGCTCGGGCGATCGTGCCACGCTGGAGATATCCCATCCCTTAGAGAAAGAAGCCACCCATGGCAGCACGACTCATCTTCGGACTCGGCGTCGGCCTGGCCGCAGGCTACGTTCTCGGCACGAAGGCCGGACGCGCCAGGTACACCGAGCTCAAGTCCCGCGCAA
>NZ_CAXVWM010000111.1:0-16065 GCF_964263775.1 Agreia sp.
AGGTTGAACCTGCTGTGCCGGCCCGTGCTGCTCCTCGCTGATGCCGGGGGGTCGTCGTAGACGCCGCCGAGGTGACGGAGTTCGACCATGCGCAGAGACGGCGCCTCGGCCGTCACGGTGGCCGGTATCGAGTCGACGATGTCGGTGATCGCGGCGGGATCGAGGTCGTCGAGGAGCGCGCCTCGGTAGACGACGCTCTGTGGCGCAACGGGGTCGCGGTGGATGTCGGGAAGCTCTTCGGGCGCCATGATGCGGGTGTGATCGAGGATGATCGGAGCTGCACCGAGCATCGGACCGAGGATACGGGCCGAGTCGGCCGCCAGATCGACCGCGTGTGGATCGAGATGGGCGAACCGGAGGTGGACCACGAATTCGCCTCGGAGTTCTGCGGGGAGCTGCGGGGCCGGTGGCATGCGGATCAAAGCGATCGACGTGGTGGTACGCGAATCGAGCCCGTCGACCCAGTCCACGTACGCAGACAACAGAGCCTCCGCGTGCGTGCCGGCAAAGTAGATGCCCCCTCCGTAGAAGGCGGGGGTACTCGCGAGTTCGAATTCCAGCGCGGTGACGATGCCGAGGGGGCCGCCACCTCGGAGCGCCCAGAACAGGTCCTCGTCGTGAGGGCCGAGGCGCCGCGGTCGATAGTCGGCGTCGAGGACGGTGAGGGAGGTGACCCGGTCTGCCGCGAAGCCGAGTGTTCGTCCGAGAGGCCCGAGTCCGCCGCCGAGGGTGTAGCCGATCACTCCGACACTCATGGAGCCGCCGGACGCCCCGACGAGACCCCGAGGGCTTGCGGCGGTCGCGACGTCAGACCAACGGGCTCCCGGTGCGACCGTTGCGCGGTTGGAGAGGGGATCGATCCGCACGGTGTTGAGCTGTGTGGTCACGATGACCAGTGCGTCTTCGTGGCCGGAGAAAGCACCGTGCCCGGTGTTGAGAAGCGCAATGCCGAGATCATGATCGTCGGCCCAGCGCGCACCCGCGCCGATGTCGGCGACCGAGTGCGCCACGAGCACCAGGGGTGGTCGACAGGGGGTCGACAGATCCCAGGTGCGAGTCGCCGATTCGTACTCGTCGTCACTCTGTGTGTACACGGCGCCGGTGACGACGCGGCGAAGATCACTGGCATGGGTCACACATCAGGACAGTACTCCTCCTCTGGCTTCTCCGACGTGAATTCTTCGACATGAAATCTCCGACACAAATTCTCCGACGCAACTCAGGGCGCGACCTCTTCCAGTACCTCGCGAAACGCCAGCGTCGCCGGATGCTGCGCCCCACTGGCGCGCACCGAGGTGAAGATCTTCCGGCGCGCGTCGCCGGGCAGCTCGAGCAGTCGACAACTCGTCGCCCGACCCGTCCACACGAGGTCAGGCATGAGCCCGACGGCGTTTCCCGACTCGATAAGCCGGATCTGCGCCTGCAGGTCGGCCGTCTCGTAGCGCACGTCGGGCTCGAATCCGGCCTGCCGGCAGCGCTGCAGCGCCCAATGCCGCGACGCCGCGCCCGCGGGTTCCATGACCCACGGCAGGTCGTGCGCATCCTCGATCGACGCCACGTGGTGAACCTGCCTCGACAGAGGTGGCACGGCGAGCCTGACCGCATCGCTCGTGAGCCGCCTCTTGTCGAGCTCTGGATGCCGCGGCGCCGCGTGCGCCGGATACTCCTCGGCGACGACCATGTCGAAGTCGCGGGCCCATGTCTCGTAGAGCGCCGTCTCGGGCTCGCGCTGCACCATCTCGACCCGCACCTCGGAATAGCGAGAGCGCATGACGCTGAGCGCATCCGGCATGAGGGCCAGCGCGGCCGACTGGAACACGGCCACCCGCACCGTGCCGGTGACCGCCGTGAGCGACGCGGCGAGGGTCGCCTCCGCACTCTCGAGCAGCTGCAGCATCGATGCAGTGTGCTCGACGAGAATCTCGGCCTGCGGCGTCAGCTGCACGCGGCGCCCCACCTTGCGCAGCAGCTCCACGCCGGTCTCTTTCTCCAGAAGGGCGAGCTGTTGCGACACCGACGACGGACTGAAGCTCATGGCCGTCGCGACCTCGGCGAGCGTGCCGCGCAGCTTGAGTTCGTGCAGGATGCGCAGACGCCGTACGTCGAGCATGGAAGTCGTTTCTCATTCATCGGCCGAGCTACTGATTACCGGTTATAAACAATCACTTTACCTAATGTGATCCGCCTCCATACTGAATGCATGACCGATACCGCCGAGAACCCGATTCCCGCCGTTGACGCGCCGCTTCCCCCACCGGATGCCGTGACCGCGCTCGTGCGTCGCTGGCTCACGGAAGCGGCCGCCATCCCGGCCGACGCCTCGGCGCAGCGCCTGGCGGGTGTGCTGAAAGACCCGAAGGGGCTCGACTTCACGGTGGGCTTCGTCGACGGAGTCGTGCGCCCCGAAGACCTCGGCGTCGCCGCGCGCAACCTGCGCGCACTGTCCCCCGACGTGCCCGCGTTCCTGCCGTGGTACCTGAAGAGCGCCGTTCGCCTCGGAGGGCTGGCCGCCCCGATCGTGCCGGCCATCGCCATCCCGATCGCTCGTCGCGTGCTGCGCGGAATGGTCGGCCACCTCATCATCGACGCGACGGACGCGCACCTGGGCTCTGCAATCGCGAAACTGCGCGGCCGCGAGGGAACCAAGCTGAACGTCAACCTGCTCGGCGAGGCGGTGCTCGGCGAGGCCGAGGCGGCCCGCCGCCTCGAGGGCACCCATCGCCTCCTCGCTCGGGACGACGTCGACTATGTGTCGATCAAGGTGTCGGCGACGGTCGCCCCGCACTCCGCGTGGGCATTCGACGAGGCCGTCGCCCACATCGTCGAGCGCCTCACCCCGCTGTTCGAGCGCGCGAGCTCGAACTCGCCGGCGAAGTTCATCAACCTCGACATGGAGGAGTACAAAGACCTCGACCTCACCATGGCGGTCTTCATGCGCATCCTCGACGAGCCGCGCTTCCACGAGCTCGAGGCCGGCATAGTTCTGCAGGCATATCTTCCGGATGCCCTGTCGGCCATGATGCGCCTGCAGAATTGGGCATCCGCTCGCCGGGCCGCCGGCGGTGCCGGGGTGAAAGTGCGCATCGTCAAGGGAGCGAACCTGCCCATGGAGGAGGTCGAGGCGAGCCTGCACGGCTGGCCGCTCGCCACGTGGAGCACGAAGCAGCAGAGTGACACGAACTACAAGCGCGTGCTGAACTACGCGCTGCACCCCGACCGCATCGACAACGTGCGCATCGGGGTCGCCGGGCACAACCTGTTCGACATCGCGTTCGCGTGGCTTCTCGCGGAGGGGCGCGGCGTCGCGGCGGGCATCGAGTTCGAGATGCTGCTCGGCATGGCGCAGGGGCAGGCCGAGGCGGTGCGCCATGAGGTCGGGTCGCTGCTGCTCTACACGCCGGTCGTGCACCCGCAGGAGTTCGATGTGGCCATCGCGTACCTCATCCGCCGCCTGGAGGAGGGCGCCGCGAGTGCGAACTTCATGTCGGCCGTGTTCGAGCTCAGCGAGAACGAGGCGCTCTTCACCCGTGAGCGCGAGCGCTTCGAGGCCTCCCTCTCAGACCTCGACGATTCAGTGCCGCAGCCGAACCGCACCCAGAACCGCGCGCATCCGCAGCCCGCGACAGACGGCACGGGCTTCGACAACACCCCCGACACCGACCCGGCCCTGCCGGCGAACCGAGCATGGGGGCTCGAGATCCTCGGTCGCGTGCCGTCGTCGCTGCTGGGCGACGACACGACCGCCGCGTCGATCGTGCGCGATGAGAGCGAACTGGACGCGATCATCCAGAATGCCGCTACGGCCGGCTCGGCCTGGGGCCGGCTCTCAGGCGACGAGCGAGCCGAGATCCTGCATCGCGCCGGAGACGAGCTCGCCCTCGGCCGCGCCGACCTCATGGAGGTCATGGCCAGCGAGACGGGCAAGACGCTCGATCAGAGCGACCCCGAGGTCTCGGAGGCGATCGACTTCGCGCACTTCTACGCCGAGCGCGCCCGCGAGCTCGATCACGTCGACGGGGCGAGCTTCGTTCCCTCGCGGCTGACCGTCGTGGCTCCGCCTTGGAACTTCCCGGTCGCCATCCCCGCGGGCTCGACACTCGCGGCCCTCGCCGCCGGCTCCGGCGTCGTCATCAAACCCGCCCGCCAGGCGCGCCGTTCCGGCGCCGTGATGGTAGAGGCGCTGTGGCGCGCCGGTGTTCCCCGAGACGCCCTGCGCCTGGTTCAGCTCGCCGACCAGTCCCTCGGCGAGCGCCTCATCGCGCACGAGGACGTCGACCGCGTCATCCTCACCGGCGGCTACGAGACGGCCGAACTGTTCCGCTCGTTCCGCCCCGACCTGCCCCTGCTCGCCGAGACGAGCGGCAAGAACGCCATCATCGTGACTGCGTCGGCCGACCTCGACCTGGCGGTCAAAGACGTCGTCGCGTCGGCGTTCGGCCACGCCGGCCAGAAGTGCTCGGCCGCGTCCCTCGTCATTCTCGTGGGATCGGTCGCCACCTCGCGCCGGTTCCGCACCCAGCTCATGGATGCGGTGTCGTCGCTCACCGTCGGCTATCCGGCCGACCCCCGCACGCAGATGGGCCCGGTCATCGAGCCCGCGAAGGGCAAGCTGCTCGCCGGCCTCACCACGCTGGGCGACGGCGAGAGCTGGCTCGTCGAGCCGAAGCGCCTCGACGACACCGGCGCACTGTGGAGCCCCGGAGTGCGCACCGGCGTTCGCCGCGGCTCCGAGTACCACCTCACCGAGTACTTCGGACCGATCCTCGGCATCATGACGGCGTCGACCCTCGAGGAGGCGATCGCCATCCAGAACGAGATCGACTACGGACTGACCGCGGGACTGCACTCGCTGAACTCGGCCGAACTCGGCGTGTGGCTCTCGCGCATCCAGGCCGGCAATCTGTACGTGAACCGGGGAACGACCGGCGCCATCGTGCGCCGCCAGCCGTTCGGCGGCTGGAAGAAGTCGGTCGTGGGCCCCGGATCCAAGGCCGGCGGGCCGAACTACCTGCTCGGACTCGGCTCGTGGCGAACGGCCGTGAGCCACGCCGACGCCCCGGTCGCGAACGCGTCGGTGCGCCGCCTGATCGACGCGGCCGCAACCGAGCTCGGCGCCGACGACTTCGGCAGCCTGCGCCGGGCCGCCGCCAGCGATGCCGTCGCGTGGGCGTCGGAGTTCGGCACCGCGCGCGATGTGTCCCGCCTCACCGCCGAGCGCAACGTGTTCCGCTACGTGCCGCGCCCCGTGACCATCCGGTTCGGAAGCGACGCTCGCGACGCCGAGGTCGTGCGCGTGCTCGCCGCCGCGTTCGTGTCGACCGCCCCCGTCGAGGTGTCGGCCGCCGTCGCGCTTCCGTCGGAGCTGCGCGCCGCCGTCTCCGAGTGCGGCCTCTCGATGCGCATCGAGAGCGACACGGCCTGGCTGGCTCGCGCGAAAACGATGTCGGATGCGACGATCCGACTGGTCGGCGCCTCGGAGCGCGAGCTCGCGTTCGCTACGGGCGGCCGCCCCGATCTCGCCGTGTACGCGGGCGAGGTGACGGAGTCGGGCCGCCTGGAGCTGCTGCCCTTCCTGCACGAGCAGGCGGTGAGCATCACGGCGCACCGCTTCGGAACCCCGAACCACCTGAGCGACGGCCTGATCTAGCCCCACCCGTCGCGCCACCCTTCGCGGATGAGGAAGATTCCAGGACACGCCGCTCTACGCGCCTGCGGACGCGGCGTGTCCCGACTTTTTCCTCATCCGTGAAACGGCACGGCGGTGCTCCGGGTCTACGCTCCCGCGAAGAACGCTCCCACCGCGGCCGACAGCGCCACCGGGTCGTTCACGTGGCACAGCTCGCGCGCGGAGTGCATCGACAGCAGCGGAACTCCCACGTCGACCGTGCGGATTCCGAGCCTCGTAGCAGTCAGGGGCCCGATCGTCGATCCGCACGGAACTGCATTGTTCGACACGAACTCCTGGTAGCTGACACCCGCCTTCTCGCAGGCGCGCGCCCACAGGGCCGCACCGAACGCATCCGTCGCATAGCGCTGGTTCGCGTTGATCTTGAGCAGCGGACCCCCGCCGGCGATCGGCGCGTTCACCGGGTCGTGCCGCTCGGGGTAGTTCGGGTGAATGGCGTGGCCCGCGTCGGCCGACAGACACCAGGATGCGGCGTATGCCCGCAGGCGCTCGGTCGACGCGGCGCCGAGTCCGGCCCCGACGCGCGTGAGCACGTCGTCGAGAAACGGTCCGGATGCCCCGGAACGCGACTCGCTTCCCAGTTCTTCGTGGTCGAACGCGGCGAGCACGCTGATGTGCGACGCGGCGCCCGACGCGGGAGGTGCATCCGACGCGGCAGGTGCATCCGACGCGCCCCGCGCTGCCGCGGCGATCAGCGCTACGAGCCCCGCGTACACCGACGACAGATTGTCCATGCGCCCTGCCGCGAAGAGCTCGCCGTCTTGGCCGAAGCGGGCAGGCGCCTGGGTGTCGGCGGTCAGCAGGTCGTACCCCGCGACATCCCACGCAGCAACGCCGGCGAGGTGCGCGAGGTGCGCGAGCAGGTCGCCGGCATGGCCCACGCCGAAGACCGGGGTCAGGTGCCGCTGCTTGTCGAGCACCAGCCCCGTGTTCACGTCGCGGTCGAGGTGGATCGCGAGCTGCGGTATGCGCAGGTAGGGCCCGGTGCGCACGAGGTGCTCGCGGCCGTCGCGGGTGACGAGGCGCCCGGCGAGTTCGAGCTCGCGGTCGAGCCACGAGTTGAGCAGCGGGCCGCCGTAGACCTCGACGCCGGCCTGCAGCCATCCGCGGTTCGAGATCGTGGGCTTCGGCTTGAGTTTGAACGCGGGCGAGTCGGTGTGCGACCCGAGGATGCGGAACGGCGTCGTCGCCGTCGCACCAGCCGGTTGCAGCCACGCGATGATGGCGCCGTCGCGCACGACGTAGCGCCGATCGGATGCGACGGGCCCGGCCCCCTCGATCGTCGCCTGCCACTCATCCGTCTCGTCGAGCGGCGAGAAGCCAGCTTCGTCGAGCCGCCGGGCGACCTCGGCCACCGCATGATACGAGCTGGGAGCCGCCTCGATGAAGCGAGCGAAGTCGTCGATGTACGCGTCGGTCGTGGTGGCATCCATACCCCCAATCCAACCACCCGCCGCTGAGCCCCTTTCGCGGATGAGGAAAAACCCACGACACGCGGCGGAAGAACGGCTCGACACGCGGCGGGCGCAGCAATCTTCCTCATCCGCGAAGAGTCAGCGGGGCCGAGTTCGCTCAGGATGTCTCGTCGGGGAAGACTCGCTTGTAGGTGCGGCCGTCGGGCAGCGTCGTCGTCTCGGCGCGCAGCAGGCCGCGGCTGATGCGCAGGTAGATGGCCTGGGGACTCACTCCGAGCTTCGTCGCCGCCTCGGACACCGACATGCCGGGCAGGTCGGTGGGTACGCTGCTCGGGCGGGTCGACCGCTTGCGGCCCGCCTCGTGGCGCTCGTGGATCTCGGCGTCTGTTCCGTGCCAGCGCCACTTCGCCGCGGCGGCGCCGAGGCCGGCTGCACTCGCGACGTCCTCCCATGTGATGCCGGATGCGCGGGCCTCGCGCACGGCGTGCAGGGTCGCTGCGTCTTTCTCGAGGGCGGCGGTGAGCATGCGCACACTGCGGATGCGCTCGAGCGCCGGGGGCGGTGATTCGGGCGAGGCGGCCGCGGCGACATCGAGTTCGGCCACGCGGGCGAGCCACTCGCGACTCTCGTCAGACAGGAAGGACACGTGGTCATGCTAACCCCGCGCCGCTACTAATTCAGGAGGAGAGGCTCGCCGCGTGGATTGCGTCCTCGGCGACGCTCTCCTCCTGAATCAGGAACGACGTTCAGAGACTCTCGGCCCTTTTGGCGAGGCGCTTCAGCGCTTTCGGGGACTCGTTCAGCGCCGCCGCTCCGCGGTGCTCGGCTCGCACCGACATCGCGCCGTACACAAAGGTGCTCTCGCCCGCCGCGTGCGCCCGGTTCGAGGTCAGCAGAAGGTGCTGCACGAACAGGGCGCTGTCGCGATGGTCGCCGAGCGCATCCTGCACCCGTTCGGCCTCGCGGGAGATGTGCCGATACTTCGTTTTGAGTACGGCCGTGCCGCCCGTCGACACCGCGTCTGCCGCGAACCGCAGCCGGCGCGCGGCCTTGCGAGCATCATGCAGGGCGCCGTCTCCGCGCGCGTCGCGATCGCCGCTCACGTCGGCGCCGCCCGTTCGGGATGCCCCGGCGAAGGCGGCCGCGCCGGCCCGCGCGCGCAGGCGCGCCAGTTCGCGTGCGATGACCTTCGCGGCGACGATCCTGATCGGCTGCCGCTTCTCGCCGTGCGCCGAGAGCGATGGATTCGCCACGAACTCGTCGAGAGCATCGAACAGTCTGTAATAGGCGGCGCTCGAGAGCATCCGCAGCGCGCCGGCGTGCGCCTGGCGGTACTCCTCGAGCGACTCCTCGACGAGGCGGCGGTGCGCCGCGTCGCCCGTGCGGTGCCCGAGCTCGCACAGTTCGTCGTCGGCGAGTTGGCCGCGTACTTCGGCGTCACGCGCCGCTCCGAGAACACCGCCCAGCGTCGTCAACTGGTCGCGCAGCGAACCCACGCGCTCGGCGTCGAACAGGCGACGGTAGGCGGCGAGAACACTGCGCAGTCGACGCACGACGGACCGCATGCGATGCACGGAGTCCGGCTGATCGGCGCGCACCTCCGGATCGAGCTGTTCGAGCTGCTCGACCAGTTGCCGCACCGCTTCGACGATCACGTCGACGGCCGGGCTCTTCGCGGTGAGCCTCGAGTCCTGCCCCGCGGCCTGCTTCGAAGTCTGCTTCGCAACAGGCACTTCGGCCCCGCGCAGCACGTCGCCCAGTGAGCTCTGCCCGAGGGCCCGCGCGATCTTCGCCGGTGACGACGACACCGTGGCGGCCTCGGCAAGCACGGCGACCTCGATGGCGTCGAGCAATGCGGTGCGCGCCTCTTCGCTGTCGGGCGCACCCGGCAGAAGTTCCACCTCCCATTCGCGCCAGGCTCGCACGGTTCCGCCCCGAACATCCGATGCCGTGACGTGGTCGTCGGCGAACTCGGCCACGGCACTGCCGCCCTCGGCGATCAGGTGCGTCGCCGTGCGGCGCGTCGAGATGCGGGCCAGCGGGGTCAGGATGCGATCGCGCACGATGGCGCGCACCGGCTCGAGCACCGAGTCAGGCACCGCTGCAATCGACGAGTCGACATCGCCGCCCGAGTCGACATCGAGCGGCCAGTGCAGCTCGGTGCGCCCCTCGCCGGCGGGGCGCTTGATGTGCCATCCCTCGTCGCCGCCGCCCTCGCGTCGGCGAACGATGTGCCGCTTGCGCAGCAGGTCGAGGCCCTCGGTGTCGTAGTACACGGCCTCGAGCTGCACCGTGTCGTCGACAGAGACGCTCTCGATGCCGACGACGCTCGTGAAAGGGGGAACGACCGCGTTCTCGTCGACGTCGTACTTGCGCTCGATCTCGACCTGGCTGGTGTGCTTCATGGGTCTTATTGTCGTCGACGACGGTCAGCGCTGCGCGCGAAACCTGTTCTCGGGATCGAGCGTGACGAGCATCTTGCCCATGATGCGATCGAGGTCGGCGATATCGGCGGCCGTCAACGGGTCGATCACGTTCTCGCGCACGGTGCCCACATGGCCGGGCGCGGTCGCCACGACTTTCTCCCAGCCCGCATCCGTGAGGTGCGCGTTCGTGGCGCGACGATCGTCGGCACAGGACTTGCGCTCGATGTAGCCGCGCTTCTCGAGGCGCGAGACCACGTGCGAGAGGCGGGGAAGCGAGGCGTTCGTGGCCGACGCGAGCTCGGTCATGCGAAAGACACGGAGCGGCGCCTCCGAGAGCCTGGCGAGCGTGAAGTACTCGAAGTGCGTGAGGTCGGCATCGTGCTGCAGCTGGCTGTCGAGCACACCCGGAAGCAGCTCGACGACGGCGATGAACTTCACCCAGGCGCGCTGTTGATCGTCGCTCAGCCAGACATCCTCACTCATGTCGACCATTCTATCGCACTACTTGACGCTACAACTAAGTGGGGCTAGGTTACTTGTATCTACAACCAAGCCGGGCAAGCCCGATCGACGCTACACAAGGAGTTCGCATGACTGACATCACCATCATCGGAGCAGGAAACATGGGTTCGGCAATCGCGGCGGTGGCAGTTGCCGGCGGAAACGTCGTGCAGGTTCTGGCACGCGACTCCGACAAAGCTGCCGCCGTCAACCCCCAGTCGACCGCCGGTGTCGTCGGAGACGCGATCACCGGTGACATCGTCATCCTCGCCGTCCCCTATGGCGCCATGTCTCCCGTACTCGAGGCCTATGCCGGGCAGCTCGACGGCAAGGTACTCGTCGACCTGGCCAATCCGCTCGACTTCTCGACCTTCGACTCGCTCGTCGTTGCCGCCGGCTCATCGTCGGCCGCCGAGATCGCCGCCGCCGTTCCCGGCGCATCCGTGCTCAAGGCCTTCAACACGAACTTCGCCGCGACCCTCGCTTCCAAAGCCGTCGGCGCCGAGAAGACGACCGTGCTGATCGCCGGCGACGACGCCGACGCCAAGGCGGCCCTCGTGGCCGTCGTCGAAGGCGGCAACCTCAAGGCTGTCGACGCCGGAAGCCTGAAGCGCGCACACGAGCTCGAGGCCCTCGGCTTTCTTCAGCTGACACTGGCCGCCGGCGAGAAGACCTCCTGGACGGGCGGCTTCGCACTCGCCGAGTAGTCCGCTCCGCGTACCGGCCACCACGCGTTTGTGCCCGATTACCTCCACGTGTTCCGTCATGACGGCACAGAACGGAGGTATTCGGGCACATTCGCAGCGCACCGACGAGTGGCAGAATCGACAGGTGACAGACACCCGCACCTTCTTCTTCACCGGCTCCTACACCGCAGACTCCGGCGGCACCGGCGCGGGCATCGGCCTGCTCGACGCCGCCGTCGGTCGCTCGCTCGAGTCTCTCGGAACCGTCGCCGAAGCGTCGTCGCCATCATTCCTCGCCACCCATCCGACGGCCCCGGTCGTCTATGCGGTCTGCGAGTTCGCCGGTGTTCTGCAGGCCTACTCGATTCGCGACGATTCCTCGACAGGCCTCGGTCCGGCCCTCGAACCCCTCGGCGAGCCCTGGACGACGGGCGAGGCCGGATGCCACGTCTCCGTCGATCCGCACGGTCACTACGCCATCGTCACCTGCTGGGGCGACGGCACCGTTCTTCTTTTCGGCCTCGACGCCCGAGGCGGCATCGTCTCGCGCTCGGTCGCGCCCGCGGCCCGCGACCCGCATGCCCACGAGTACCCCGTGCGCCAGTCGCGAGCGCACGCCAGCCTCGTGCTGGCCGACGGGCGCATTCTGACGACCGATCTGGGACTCGACGTCGTGCGCATCTGGACGCATGATCCGGTGCGCGGACTCGCGCCCGCGGGTTCCGTGACCCTGCCGTTCGGATCGGGCCCGCGGCACCTGGCGCTGCACCACGACGGCCGCGTGCTGGTGGTGACCGAGTACTCGGTAGAGGTGTTCACGCTCGCGCCGAACGATGACGGCGGATTCGAGGTGAGGCACTCCACGCCAGCCATCGAGGGTGGCGCGGCCGAGGGCGACACCGCCGCGCACATCGAGCTCTCGGCCGATTCGACCCGCGCCTACGTGGGGGTCAGGGGCTCGAATCGCATCGCGGTGCTTAGCATCGACGACGACGGTGCGCATCCGCTCGAGGCCTCGCCGTCGGGCGGCGACTGGCCCCGGCACCACCTGGTTCACGAGGGCCTGCTTCGCGTCGCCCACGAGCGATCGAACGACGTCACGACATTCGCTCTGGATGCCGCAACCGGCCTCATCGGGGAGCCGCTCGATTCGCTCGAGGTCGGCTCCCCGACCTGCCTGGTGCTCGCCCGTTAGCGACGGGCTCCGCCGCCGCCCATTCCTGAGGATGTCGCAGCCTCGTCGGCGGTGACCGTGGTGGCCGCTCCCCCGTCGACCGAGAGGCTGTAGCTCTCGCCGGCTACGACGTCGCTCGATGAGAAGACCACAGACTGCATCGTCTTCGTCGCGGTGAACGAGGCGATCTCGGTGCCGTCGCTCGAGAGAACCTGCACGGCGCTTCCGGCCGACACCTGGCTCGAGAGCACCGCTGAGATCCAGGCCTGCGCACTCGACGCGTTCGGCGCCACGATCATTCCGGCGCTTCCGGCCGCAATGAGGTCGCCGCCCGAGATGTCGAACTCTCCGTTCACGTCGAGCGCACCGTTGCCCGAGCCCGTCGGCCCGTTCACCACGATGGTTCCGCCTGTGATGGATGCCGTTCCGTTCGAGTCGAGGCCGTCGCCCTCCGCGTTGATCGTGACCGTTCCTCCCGAGATCGTGAACGAGTAGTTTCCGACCTCGTCCATGCCGCCGCCCATGCCGCCGCCGGGGCCGCCTGTGCCGCCAGGGCCAGCGGCGCCGCCGGTCGGGATCTCGCCCGCCGTAGGAGCCTGGCCCGCCGCATCCGAGGCCGTCGCATCCGCCGAGGCCGCCGTCGCGGTGCTGCCGCCGGCCGCATTCAGGCCGTCATCGCTCGAGGTGACGGTCACGTCTCCCCCCGAGATCGCGATGTCGGCGCTCTCGAGTCCTTCGGTCGACTCGGTCACCTCGACCGTTCCGCCGTCGATGTACAGGGCGGTGTCGGCGTGGATTCCGTCGTCGCCACTCGAGAGGGTCGCCGAGCCATCGATGAGGTGCACGCCGCCGTTCGAGTGGATGGCGTCATCGGCCGAGTCGACCGTCACATCGCCGCCCTCGACGACCACGATGGCCTCGCCCGAGATGCCCTTCGCCCCGGACTCCTCGCTGGCCGCGGCAGTTCCTCCGCTGGCGACCACGTCGAGGCTTCCGCCCGTGACAACCACGTCGGTCGCCGCGGCCAGGCCGTCATCGGCCGCAGTGACCGACACGTCGCCGCCGGAGACGTCGATGAAGCCTGCCGTCGCGTCGTCGGAGTTGTCGCTCTTGAGGCCGTCGCCACCGGCATCCACCATGATCGTGCCGCCGGAGACGGCGACGTAGTCCTTGCCTCGAATGCCGTCGTCGACGGCCGTGACCGTGATCGTTCCCGACTCGATCACGAGCCCGTCGCCGCTGGCGATTCCGTCGTTGCCATTTCCGCTCACCGTGAGCTCGCCGGAGCCGGTGATCGTGAGGTCTGCCGAGCTGTACAGCGCCGCATTCGCGTCGGCGTCGTCGGCGTAGCTCGACGTGTCGCCGAGCGTGTTGCTCGAGCCGGTCGCCAGGTCGACGACCACGTCTTTCGCGTCGGTCACCACGACCGCGGAGCCCGTCGAACTCGAGATGTCGGCCCCGTCGAGCACCAGCACGACCGACTCGTCGTCTGCGGTGTCGATGACGAGCTGGCCGTCGTCGAGGGTTCCGCTGATCAGGTAGGTGCCCGCTGCCGTGATCGTGGCCACAGAGCCATCGACGGTCACACCGTCGCCGGCCGAGATGCTGTCGCCGTCGAGCGTGACGACGACCCCGCCGGTCTCGTCGACGTCGGATGCCGCGGCGCTCGGCTCGATCGGCAGGTCGGCGGCGAGAACGTCGGATGCGCTTTGCGACGCATCGACGTCGTACGAGACGGCGGCAACGTCGGTCGCGCTCGTCGCAGTGCCGTTCGACGTGGTGGCCACGATGGCGCACCCGGCGAGGATGCCGCCGGCGAGCAGGAACGGAAATACGAGGGCGGTTCGGCGGCCTGCCTTGGATCGGCGGCCCTTGGATCGGCGGAATGTCATGATGCGTCCTTCACTGAAGTGGGAGTGTACGAAAGAGGTGCGACGTCGAAGTGCCGACGCAGGATGCGCGACCACTTGTTCGACGGAAGGTCGTTTCGCAGAGCTGCGAGCCCCGTTCCGTATTTCGAGATCGTCGCCGGACGGTGGCCGTGCGCCCAGAGCAGCCGGTCGACATCCGATGCCCGTGAGCCCGATTTGGTCTCGACGATCGCGATGTCGGGGCGCTCGAGCGGATGCTGCTCGTCGATGACCCAGCGCAGGCCGGTGTCGATCGTGGCCCGGCTTGCGGAGCCCGCAACGAAGAGCGTCATGCGTTCGTAACGGGTGATGAGAGTGGGAACGAGGATCGTCGGTTCGAGCTCGTCGAAGCCGGCCTCCTCGAGGGTCGACCACGCGTAGTCGTAACCCTCGGGGCTGACCTCGCCGCGCTCGTCGGGCGAGTACTCGAGGCGGTCTTTCACGGTGGCGCTGCGGGCACCCCTGGTCTTCACCTCGAGGAAGGTCGAGTCGGAGTCGACGTAGCTTCGGGTGCGCACCTTGAACCGCTTGCGCCGTGCCCTGGCCGCCATCCAGTAGCTGGTGAGGGCGGGGGTGTCGAAGTACACGGACTCGTAGCGGAAGTCGCGGAGCCCCCCGATCTCGAGCACCCGGGTGTCGGGGTCGAGGCCGGCGAGCAGGTTCTCGAGGGCTGTTGCACGCACCACGTACTTGCGGTCGATGCGGGTCTGCAGCGATGCGCGTTCGACGAGCTCGTCGAGGGCGATCGGGGCGAGTCGCGCCAGGGGTGCGGTGGCGGTCGCGGCGGTCATCGGGCCTGGTCCACCAGCAAGGCGTCGGGCTCGGGCTCGCGTTCGGACGCGCGCTCGGTCGAGTTCCGGATGCCCGTGCGGGCCGCCGCACCCGCGCCGGCCACGACCTCGAAGCGCACGTCGACGAGGGTCGTGTCGTTCACCAGGTCGAGGTGCTTGACCTGCACCTGCCGGATGCGGGCATCCAGCAGCCGGGCGAGGTGGGCGCCGAGCTCGACCTCGTCGGCGAAAGCGCGGTCGACCATGATGGTCTGCTGCCGGTAGCGGCGGAACAGGTGCGTGCTGTCGCCCACGAACATCACGGCGAGGATGAGCGCGATGAGGGCGACCGAGAGCACCGTCACGGTGCCGGCGAGGCCCGAGATGAGTCCGATCCCGAGCGCCGAGAAGTAGTAGGCGACCTCGTGCTGGGCGATCTCGTCGGAGCGCAGCCGAATGATCGAGAGCACCCCGAAGAGGCCGAGTCCGAGGCCTGCGCCGACCGTCGTCGATCCGAGCATGAGCGACACGGCGAGCACGCCGACGTTCACACCGAGAAAGGCGACCACGAGGTCGCGTCGGTGGTGCCGGCGAAAATAGAGGCCGAAGGTCAGAATGCCGATGGCCAGCAGGTCGATGGCGATGAGGGCGGCTTGGTCCATGGGGGTTTCTCCTGAGAATGAATGGCTGATGAATTCATTCAGCCGAGCATCCCTATGCGAACCCTATGAACCGACTAAGCCCCTCATGTGAAATCGCGCCCACAGGTAGGAGTCAGATCTGCGACAGCCTGCCCACGACCGTCGTCGTGAGCGCTTCCGTCCACGGCACGGGGTCGACGTAGCGAGGCGGCATCACGCCCACGAGGGTGATGCCTACGCGTGCGTAGCGCTCCATGTCTTTCACAAAACCGTCCGTGTCGCCGGTCGGATCGCCCCGGTACAGCATCGTCTTCTCGATGGCCTCGTAGTCGGTGCCGAGGTCGTCGCAGTGACCGCGCAGCACGTCGAGCTTGTGCTGCACCATCGCGAACGCCTCGTCGCCGGGGGCTCCGAACAGGTTGCATGCCTGCGCGTACTGGGCCACGAACTTCAACGTCTTGCGTTCGCCGCCCCCGCCGATCAGGATCGGCACCGAGCCGCGTACCGGCTGCGGCAAACAGATCGTCTCGGCGAGCGAGTAGTGCTCGCCCTCGAACGCTCCGTCGTTCGTCGACCACATCTGCCGGCAGATCTGCAGGGTCTCCTCGAGGCGCTCGAAGCGTTCCTTGGTCGAGGGGAACGGCACGCCCAGCGCCGCGTGCTCCCGCTCGTACCAGGCGGCGCCGAGGCCGAGCACGGCCCGGCCCCTCGAGAGCACGTCGAGGGTGGTCACCGTCTTGGCGAGCAGGCCCGGATGCCGGTACGTCACGCCGGTGACCAGCAGGCCCAGCCGCATCCGGTTCGTGATGCCGGCGAGGTAGCCGAGCGAGGTGTAGCCCTCGAGCATCGGCTCGAA
>NZ_CAXVWM010000112.1:0-16535 GCF_964263775.1 Agreia sp.
GATGATCGGCGTCAGCCCCGCCGACGAGTCGCGAATCGATGCCCCGGCGAGAATCTGCTCGGCCGACGCCAGGTCGGGGTAGCCGATCGACGTCTTGATCAGAAAGCGGTCGAGCTGCGCCTCGGGAAGCTTGTAGGTTCCCGCCTGCTCGATGGGGTTCTGCGTGGCGATCACGAGGAACGGCCGGCCGACCTCGTGCGTCTGGCCGTCGACGGTGATGCGCGACTCCTCCATGACCTCGAGCAGCGCCGACTGCGTCTTGGGCGAGGCGCGGTTGATCTCGTCGGCGAGCACGATGGATGCGAACACGGGGCCACGGTGGAACTCGAACGCGGCCGTCTTCTGGTCGTAGATCGTGACACCCGTGACGTCGGAAGGCAGCAGGTCGGGCGTGAACTGGATGCGCTGGTGCGACCCCTGCACGGTGGCCGCGATCGCCTTGGCGAGGCTAGTCTTGCCCGTTCCCGGGGCATCCTCGAGCAGCACGTGGCCCTCGGCGATCATGGCCATGATCGACAGCCGAATCACGTGGGACTTGCCGAGCACGGCCAGGCCCACATTCGCGACGAGGCGATCGAAAGTGCCGGCGAACCAGGTCGCCTGCTCCGGTGTCATAGTCATTGTCATGGTCATCGTGTCTCTCGTTTGTGTTTCATCACCATGGATTGATGTGGTTCGACGTGCCGGATGATCCGTCGCTGCCGGTCACTGTTACCCACACGTCTTCGCCCCCATAACCCCAGTATTTCGAGCCTTCGGAGCCGTTTCCAGTAAAACTCCCGGTTGCCCAGACGAGGCCCGGCGAATCGCGGTTGGAGCGGTACGAAAGCGTGTAGACAACGCCACCCGACCCGCTCACGCTGACGTTGAGGTAACGGCATTCTGACGAGGTGCACTTGCTGGAATCGTTCGGATTGTTGCCCTTGGACAGGTTCACAGAAATTTGCGGCGGGGGTTTGTCCCCGCTTCGATCCGACTGAACGCCTGCCGACGACGTCCCCCCGGCAGTGTCCTGAATCCGAGCGCTGATCGAGTGAGTCTGCGAATATCCGTCGAATCGCTGATTACCGCTCGACGAGACCGGGTTCGGATTCTCGACGCCGTCGATCGTCAGATACATGCTGAACGGTCGCCCATTCTCGGCGGGACGCGTCCAACTCACTGTCACACCCGTAGCGTCACCCTTGGCATTGACGGTTGGCGCGTTCGGGGCTCCGTACGGCTTGAGGTTGGGCACCGCGTTACTGGGATCACTCGTGTAGTTGGATCCGTCCGCGCTGGTCAGCGCGCGAACCTCGATGGCATAGGTGCCATTGTTGGGAGCACCGACACTATCTGATCCGGAGCCGGAGAGTCCGCCCCAGCCTCCGCCATTCAATCGATATTGGTAGGAGACCTCGTTCGCTTTCGCGCCGTTGAGAGCGCCGGCCGAGTAGTTGACTGTGATCGAATTATCCCCCTCGACCGCAGAGGTGATGGTCGGTGCGTCGGGTTTGTTGACTGCCCGACGGGGCGCAGACGACGCAGACGGCGCGCCTTGTCCGGCTTTATTCGAGGCAGCAACACTGAAGGTGTAGTCCGACTCGGAGACCCCGACGGTCACGGTCTGGGACGTCTGGGCCCCCGGCACTGTAATTGTGCGTGGAGCGACCCCGCCACCTGATTGCGTCAAAGCGTAGGACGCGATGGCGTCACCGTTGTTCGCCGGCGCACTCCAGGTCACTGTCAACTGAGACTGAGTTCCCACGGAGTCCGCCCGCGTAGAAGACGGCGTGCCGGGCGCATCCGGCTTGCCAGCCGGAATCTCGGTCGCCGAATACGTCGACCAATCGCTGGGGTCGGGCGCGCGGTTCACGGCCTGAACCCGCACCTGGTAGGCGGTGCCGTTCTCGAGCCCCTCCCACACCACGGAGTTGCCCGTGACACCGGTCTTCTGCAGGGCACCGCGCGCGGGCGCTGGCGAGATCTCGAGGTTGTACGAGGTGACTGCCGATCCGGGGGTGGATGGCGTGACCCAGTTCACCGTGATGGCCTTGTCGCCGAAGACCAGCGTGGGCGGCGAGGGACGGTCGGGGCGGGCATCCGGCCGGGCGACGGCCGACGACGGCGACGGGTCGGACTCGCCGACGCCGTTGGTCGCGGTGACCGTGAAGGTGTACTCCACGTCGTTGGTGAGGCCGTCGAGCGTGCAGGTGGTCGAAGCGCACTGCTTCGTATAACCCTGCGGCGAGGTGACCGTATACGTGGTGATGGGGGAGCCGTTGTTCACGGGCGGGGTCCACGACAGCACGACGGTGCGGTCCTGGATGCTCGTGACGCTCGGCGTGGCCGGCGCGTCGGGCTTGCCCTGCACGGTCAGCTGGATGCGACCGTCTGCCTGGCGGGCCGGGTCGCCGGTCGAGTCGGCGATGCGGTAGCGCACCACCATCGTTCCCACGAAGTCGGCGGCGGGCGTCACGCTCACCGTGCTTCCGTCGGGGCTCGCCTGCCCGTCGCCCGTCTCGACGACCGCCTCGAGAATGCTGAGCGGGTTCTCGGGGTAGGGGTTGAAGTCGTTCGCGAGCACGTCGATCGAGCGGGTCTCGCCCTGCTTGGCCTCGCGCACGATGTCGTCGGTGGCACTCGGCAGCGGCCTGGTCGAGGTTACGACGGTCACGGTGACGGTTCCCGAGCCCGGCGCGCTCTGCCCGTCGGTGACCTCGAGCTGCAGAGTCGAATCGCCCTTGGCCGCATTGCCCGCGGCCTTCACCTTCAGCGTCTGGCCCTCGAACGACGTCGAGATTCCCTGCGCGGTCTCGCCGACGACCGAGTAGGAGAGCTTCTTCAGGTCGCCCTCGTCGGGGTCGCGAGACAGCGTGCGCAGGTTGAGCTCGACTTCTTTGCCGCCCGGCTCCACGCTCACGGCGCCGCCGTTCATGGTGGGCGACACGTTGGTTGTCGAGACCACGGTGATCGGAATCACGAGCGTGGACTTCTTGCCCTCGGGGTCGTCGGGGCCGGTGCCGTCGGTGACCTCGAAGCTCAGCGCGTCGGGGCCGTAGTAACCCTCGGCCGAGGTGTAGCTCAGGGTCGTGGCATCGGTGACGAGGTTCGAGCCGTTGCCGTGCGACACCGCCACCTTGTCGGCCTGCGTGATGCGTGCGGCCTCGCCGTTGCCGGTCACCACGTACTCCGACAGCGGCACGCTGATGGTCTCGCCGCTGTTCACGACGATCGGCTTAGTTGTGGCTTTCAGCGCCGGATGCGCGCCCTCGAGCCCGGGCACGAACACGAACGCCGAAGCCTTCTGATCGTCGACATCGGTGACCGTGTACGTGATGATCTGCGACTCGGGCGTGAGAGGGATGCGCAGCTGGCCGTCGCCTCGAACGGTCGCCGTGCCGCTGGTGACCGACACGTCGAGGGCGTCGATCGTGCCGTCTGGGTCGTCGTCGTTCTTCGTGACGTCGACGTCGGTGGTTGCGCGACCCACAACGTCGGCGACCAGAACGAGATCGTCACGGGCGATCGGGGCCTGAAGCGGAGCATCCGGGCTCACCGAGACGAGCAGCTGACCCACGGCCGTGGCCCCGTACTGGTCGACGATCGTGTACTGCACGGGGTAGTCGCCCGGCGTCTTGGGCGCGATGATCGTGGCGCGACCTCGGTCGACGACCCCGGTCACGCCCTCGGGCACCTCGAGGCCGTTCTCCCGGATGGCGATGGGATCGCCGTCGGGGTCGGAATCGTTCGCGAGAACGTCGACCGCGACCGTGCGACCCGGGCGCACCTGAACGGTGTCTTTCACCGCGTAGGGCCGCTGGTTCGCGCTGGAGGAGGGAACGATGCCCACCAGGATCGTGGCCTGCGCCTCGGCGCCCTTGCGGTCGCGCACGACGTAGGTGAAGACATCCGTGCCCACCGACGTGGGGTAGGCCTCGTATTGCAGCCACGATTGGCCGACCTCGGTGATGCGGCCCTTGGTCGGGGCGTCGCCCTGGCCGACGAGCTGCACGGAGTCGCCGTCGGGGTCGATGCCGTCGAGGGGAATCGGGATGCGCACGGTCGTGCCCTCGAGGGCGCGCACCGTGACATCGCGCGGGCGCGGAGGCGAGTTGGCGCCCTCGTCGTTGCCGACGATCTGGATGGTCACGTAGCCGGCGTCGCGCTGGCCCTGGCTGTCGACGACCTCGTAGGTGGCGTAGACGGTCTTGGCCACCGGCCCTGCCCTGAAGCGCAGGGTGTCCTGAGCCACGAACATGTCGCCGTCTGCGGGGGCGACGAACGGCTCGATGAGCTGCGGGGCGAGGGTGATGGTGTCGCCGTTGGGGTGGTAGTCGTTGTCGAGCACCGGGATGGTCGCCACGTCGCCCGCGCGCACCGTGACGGTGTCATCGACGGCCACCGGGGGCAGCAGCCTGTCGGGCGCGGGAATCGGGATGACGAAGACTTCACCCTGGGCGCTCTTGACGCCGTTGGTCACCGTATACGTGATGCTCGCCGGCTCCGAGATGCCGGTGTCGGTGATTCGCAGAACCTGGTGCTCGAGGATCTCGACGCTCACGCCGAGCCCGTCGGGAACCTGCACCGACTGCACGGCGAGGATGCCCCCCACGGGATCGAAGTCGTTGGCGAGCACGTCGACGAGAACCGAACGGCCCTTCGTGAGCAGCGCCACGTCGCGCACGGCGATGGGCGGATCGTCGGCCGACGTCTCGCCGACCACGGTGATGCGCACGATGCCGGGAGCCGTCTTCGGCCCGTCGGTCACGAGGTACTGCACGTAGTAGTCGCCGGGCGCGGCCGCGGTGAAGTCGAAGGTGCCGGTCGTGTAGTCGGGCGCGATCGTGCCGCCCGGAACCTCGTTGACCTTGGCGAGGCGCAGCGGTGCGCCGCTGGGGGAGTAGTCGTTCGCCATCGGCGACACGGTGACCTGCTGGCCGGCACGGGTCACCACATGATCGGCGTTCGTGACGGGAACGAGGGTTCCCGACTCGCGCACTTCGAACGCAACGGTGCCCTCGGTGTCGGTCACGCCGTCTGAGACGACGATGGTCACGATCTTGCGCCCGGGGTCAGGGTCGAGGGCCGTGAAGGTGAGCTCGCCATCGGCTCGGAACTGCACCTGGTTCGCGCCGTCGGCCGTGGCCGAGCGCACGAACATGTCGTCGCCGTCGGGGTCGATCCAGTCGGGCAGAACGTTGTACGAACAGGTCGAACCGACCTCGCACAGCACTTTCGGAACGCGCTTCTGAAGCGGCGCCTCGTTCGTGCCGGGAGCCTTCACGTTGAGCGTCACCGTCGCATCCGCCGTGCCGCCCCGACCGTCGTCGGCGGTGTAGGTGAACGTGCCGGTGCCGGATGAGTCGGGGTCGACGATCACCTGCATGGCCACGCCCCCGAGAATGGGCTGCACCTCGCCGATCGACGGCTGCGCGCCGGTGACGGTTGCGGTGAGCACGTCGCCGTCGGGGTCGGAGTCGTTGTCGAGCACGGGGAGCACGACGGTGCGGCCGGCCCGAACACCGAGCTGATCGTCTTCGGCGATCGGCGGAGTGTTCTCGTCGCTGCGCTCGGGCAGAATGACCTGCAGCTCTTCTTCGGTGCTGTCGTCTTCTTCTTCGGTCTCGCTCTCGTCGGGCGGAGGAACGATGTCGTCCCAGTTCTCGACCTTCTTCATGTCTTGGTTGACGAGCCAGACGGCGCCCGAGGTGAGGTCGTTGAGCACGACCACGGTGCGGTTCACGCGAAAGACGAGCTCGGCCTGGGCGGTGAGACCGTCGATGGTGGTCTCGACGTCGTTGTCGTCGCCTGTGCAGTCGCGCAGGTAGGCATTCGAGACCGCCCAGGCCGCATACGCGCAGCCGCCCAGGTAGACGGGAGCGGCGGGCCTGCCCGGCTTGCCCGCCGAGGTCGCCGTGGCGGCGCCCCCGTCGAGCGGCTGGCGGATGAGCGAGGTGGCCGTGCTGATGAGCACGGCGTCGGATGCGGGCCCGGTCTCCTGCAGAACGCCGCCGGTCGAGTCGGCGACCTCTACCTTCTTGCCGCCGGGCAGGTAGGCGATGCCGTTGGTCGAGTCGAAGACCACGGCGTCGTCGCCCACGGTCGTCATCGTGAGCGCCGCGTCTTCTTCGGTTTCGGGAAACTCGTTCGTGACGGGGTCGAGGGATGCGCCGTTGTCGTCGAGCGCGATGGTGACCATCTCGCCCGACGACGGCGAAAGTGCGTGAATCCCGCCATCGACGTCCACCGTGGCGGCCGCGCCCGAGCCGAGCGTCAGCAGCGGCTTCTCGGGGTCGGGCAGAAAGTTGGCCACGTCGCTGGCCCGGGTGCTGAAGAGGTCGCCGGTCTTGTCGTCGACGACGGCGAGAGTGTCGCCGCCCATGGTCACGGATGACTCGGCTGGGAGGGCCACGGCATTGCCGAGTGTCACCGACACGGGGTCGATAGGCGCCAGCGATCCGGTGGCCTTGTCGACCGTGATGATCGTCTCGTCGTGCTGCAATATGTCGAAGTCGCTCGACGTCATCTTGAGGCCGCCATCGAGCAGCTGCGCCTGATAGTTGAGGTGGCCCACGAGCAGGCCGGAGGGCTTGGTGACCCAGACGCCGCCGTCGTTGAGCTCGACGTCGGCCGTGGTGACGCCCTGATAGAGGAACGCCATCGTCGTGACCGCGAGCGAGAAGACCGTGACGGTCGCCACCGATGCAGCAGTCGCCTTGCGGCGGCGCAGTGCCTCGAAGAGCCTCACACGGTCCTCAACTTCACATCGGTTCTGTCACGAACGGTTTCGTCGTCTTTTCGGGGGCGCGCCTCTACTCCGGGCACGCGGGCACCCGCACATTCAAGCACGGCCACCCCACCCAGGGTAAATGGGGAGAACTCCCCATGCCGCCCCCGGTCAGAGCGGCGCGACCACGAGACGCTCGCTGACCGCCCGCGAGACACAGGGCATCACGAAGTCGTTGCGCTCGTTCTCGGTGAGCACCACGTCGCGATGGTCGGCCTCCCCGTCGACCAGCCTGAGCCGGCACGTTCCACAGGTTCCGCTGCCGCACGAACTGTCGACCGCGATGCCGGCGGCTTCGAGCGCGCCGAGCATCGTCGACTGCGCCGGCACGACGACGGAGGCGCCCGAGGGCTGCCACTCCACCTCGAACGGAAGGCTCATCTCGCCGAACGCGGAGACCCCGGCGAAGTCCTCCATGTGCACGCGGCTCGGTCGCCAGTGCATTGTCAGTGCGCGGAGTTCGTTCTGCAGGGGCTCCGGTCCGCAGACGTAGAGGTGGCGCTCGCCCGGCCGCGCGAGCAGGTTCCACCAGTCGAGGGCGCCGTGCACCGATCGGTGATGCAGCGTGACGGCGTCGGTCGAGAGCTCGTCGATCTCGTCGAGGTAGGGAGTGTCGTCGCGCGAGCGACTCAGGTAGACGAGCTGAACATCCGCCACCCCGCGCCGACGCAACTCGATCAGCATCGCGCGAATCGGGGTGATGCCGATGCCGGCGGCCACGAGCAGATAGGCCGGCGCATCCACCAGGTCGAACGCGTTGCGCGCAGCGGAGATCACCAGCGAGTCGCCCTCGGCCACGTCGTCGACCATGCTGCGCGAGCCGCCGCGACCCGTCTCGTCTCGGCGCACGGCGATCACGTAGCGGCTGCGGTCGCTCACGTCGGAGGTGAGCGAGTAGCTGCGGGCCTCGCCCGAGGGAGTGTGCACCGTGATGTGCGCGCCCGGCTCGGCCGGCTCGAGCAGCGCGCCGTCTGGGCGGCGCAATTCGAACTCGCAGACCTCGGCCGTGAGCATCCGGCGCCCTGTGACGACGACCGTCAGGTCGGTGCCCGTGCTGCCGGCGGTCATGCGGCCGTCACCTCGGCCTCGATAACGGTGTCGCCGACGGCGAGTGTTCCGGCAGAGAGCACCTCGGCGAAGACGCCCATGATCTCGTGCCCGTAGTTCTCGTGCAGCAGCCGCACCACGGGCACGTCACGCCGCGCCGTCGTAGGGTCGACCTCTGTTGCCGCGCACCGCTCCGACTCGTCGACCACGCGCACGGTCACGCCGGCCGGGCCTCCGAGTTGCAGCTCGCGCCCGATCCACTCGCGCTCGACCCACGGCTCGAGGCCCTCGAGATAGGCGTTGGCGCGAAACCGCAGCGGATCGAGTTCGCGCCCGATTCGCGCCTCGAAGTCACGAATGGATGCGCGGTTGACGAGCGAGATCGTGTTCATCATGCGCAGCCCGTTGTTCGCCTGGTCGGTGAAGTTGTAGCCCGGCTGCTCGGCCAGCACGGGCCGCTCTCCGTCGGGCAGGTCTACGACGCGGGCGTACAGCTCGACGAACTCGGCCCGCCCCTCGGCCGTGCCGAGATCGGCCTCGAGCACAGGATGCCCCTGCACGGCCACGCGCATCGTGCAGGTCTCGGCATCGAATGTCGTAACGAGCCCTGCCAGGCGGTCGGTGTTCATGAGCACGTAGTACTCGCGCTTCGACAGGGGAACGAAGTCGTCTGCGTCGTACGCCCCGAACGGCTTCGCGAGCGCGAAGCGCCGGTCGGCCGGGAACGCCTGGCCCGCTTCGAGCGTCACCCGGTCGAGGCGCTCCGGTGTGAGCCCCTTGACGGGGTAGCGGTAGAGGGAGTCGATGGTGCCGGGCATGCCTCGAGAGTACAAGCGGTTGGCGGCCGCGGGGCTATTTGTCGGCCTGCAGCCGGGCGAGCAGTTCGGGGCCGCGCCGGTCGAGGATCGCTCCGCCCCACCGCACCGCGAACACCAGCATGCCGCCGCCCAGCACCAGACCGGCCGCAAGCGCGATCCAGCCGTAGATCGCCTCGCCCGTGACGAAGCCGAGAATCGCCAGAACCGTCTCGGGCAGCACCAGCACGATCAGGATTCCCCAGGTGGCGAAGGTCGACAGCGTCAGCATGAAGCCTCCGCCGGGCCGGGCCTTGAACGGGCTCTCGCCGGGCGCAGGAACGGCGAAGACGAACCGGCCCGAGATCACCGACGACAGCGCGAAGCCCGAGAACAGCAGGCCGAACACCATGCCCAGCAGCCCGGGCAGCACCTGCCACGAGTTCGTGAACCACACAGACGCGACCGTCAGCAGCACCGACACCGGAACGGCGAACGCGCCCAGGGCGACTACCCGGCCGAGCCGATCGTCGCGACCAGAGACGCCGGTCGACAGGTGCAGTGCGAACGCCGTGTTGTCGTACGAGACATCGGTGTAGATCGACAGGGCCAACAGCAGGGCCACGATCGGCCCGAGCGCATTGAACGCGCCCGTGCTGCCCAGGCTGCCCGAGTAGACGAAGAGCAGAACGGGCACCAACGGAATCATGATGAGCGACTGCGCGTAGCGCGGGTCTCGCAGCCAGTAGGTGAGCGCGCGGGCGGCGACGGCACCCCACGGCGTGGCCGGGAACAGGCCGAAGAGCCCCAGCGTGCGGCTCTTGTTCTTCGCCGGCGACGACGCGCGCGCCGGGTTCTCGAGTGCGTGCCGCAGGCTCGATCGCCACACGAGAGTCAGGATGGCGAGGGTCGCGAGGCCGATCGCGAATCCGGCCGCGGCCCGGCCTGCGTCGCCGACGACGAGATAGCCGGGAACCGACCAGATGGCGCCGAGCGGCGTCCACGAAACGATGTCTGCGATGCCGGGAAGGGCATCCAGAGAATTTCGAAGCAGAGACGTGAGGCCGATCACGATCGGGCCGACGAGTATCAGCGGAATGAAGATCAGGATTCCCTTGGCCTCGCGAAAGCGGCGGCCCGATCCGATGCCCGAGCTCAGGGCGGTGACCGCCCGGGAACCGACGACGCAGGTGAGCACACCGACCACCGCGCACACGATGGCCGCGAGGGCGACGAGCGGATGCTGCCACCACGTGGTCGCGGTCGCCAGCGCGGCGATCGAGGTGACTATTCCGGGAACGCCGAGGACTCCGCTGACGGCGAGACCGAGCACGAGCTGGTTGATCGGAATGGGGAAGATGGCGAGCCGTGACGGCTCGACGGTCTGGTCGGTTCCGGGGCCGATCAACGAGAGCACCATCCAGCCGAGGATCGTGGCCGCACCGGCCAGTACCGTGATGGTGCGAGCCAGCTCGACGGGCGCCAGGCTCAAGGCGCTGAGTCCGATGACCACGCCGGCGAGCACGCCGAGTCCGTAGAGTCCGCCGATCACCACGGCGACGATCTGCCAGGGCTTTCCCTTCAGGGTGTTCGCCAGAATGAGAAAGCGCAGCTTTACGAGAGTCGCAACCATTCCGGCCCCTCTCCTGTGCGGCGTCCTCCGACGAGTTCGACGAAGCGGTCTTCGAGCGTGGAGCCCTGTCGAACCTCTTCTGTCGTGCCGGCGGCGAGCACACGGCCCTGGGCGATCACGGCGACGTGGTCGCACATGCGCTGCACCAGGTCCATGGCGTGGCTCGACACGATCACCGTGCCCCCCGACTTCACGAAGCCGTCGAGAATATCGCGGATGTTCGCCGCAGACACCGGGTCGACCGACTCGAACGGCTCGTCGAGCACGAGCAGGCTCGGCGCGTGCACGAGGGCGCAGGCCAGGGCAATCTTCTTGGTCATTCCGGCCGAGTAGTCGACCACGAGGGTGCCGCCCGCCGACTCGAGGTCGAGCAGGTTCAACAGGTCGTGGGTGCGCTCGGCGACGGTCTCGCGGGTCATGCCGCTGAGCAGCCCCGCGTAGGTGACGAGCTGCGTGCCGGTGAGCCGGTCGAAGAGGCGAACGCCGTCAGAGAGCACACCGACCAGGCGCTTGGCCTTCAGCAGGTCGTGCCACACGTTCACGCCGTGGATGGCGACCTCGCCCGCATCGGGCCGCATGAGGCCCGTCGCCATCGAGAGGGTGGTGGTCTTGCCGGCGCCGTTCGGTCCGACGAGTCCGTAGAACGAGCCCGACGGAACCGTGAGGGCGAGGTTGTCGACGGCGATCTTGTCGCCGAATCTCTTCGTGAGGCCCCGAATCTCGAGCGCCGGGCCGTGAGCATCCCGAACCGGAGGGAGAATCTGCGTTGGGTCGGTCTGTACGGGATCATTCACAGTCATAGCCGCCTGCTTTCCGTCTTGAGATCAACATTCGAGCCGCGCGCTGCGAGATGTTCGCGAGCCCCGCGCGTGACACCTACCCTAGGGGAGCCCTCCGACGAGGGGGGCGGGACCGGCGTAGGCGGGACGCATCATCTCCCGTCGTGCCCGACGACAGAGGGAGAGCCGTCTTGGGACACCATTCGATAACCGCCCGCAGCTTGCCGTCCTCGCGAGCAACGAGCACAATACTGGCGCCTCATTGATGTAGTGCCACTGGGTTTCCGGGGTAGCGGTGCCAGTACTGAGCATGTTTCCTCCTCGAGTCGCGTTGTACCGATGCGACAGATATCGGTGTCTTTCGGGTCTCCTGAAAGTAGCTTTGTTCGGCGCAACAGGTTTTGAGCGTTGACGCTTGAAGCGCCGCCGTGGCACCGGTTTGGGAAAATTTCGCGAATACGCCCGGTCAGTGACCTAGGGAAACACCATCCCGATAACGACCATTCGCATTCGGTCATCAGCGGCGTTCCGGTGTCAATCCCTCATTTCGTGCTCTTGCTTTTGCGCGGAGAATAACTTCCTGACCAATTCGTAAGGAGATAACCATGGTTACCAGGCTCAATACCGTCGCAGTAGGACACGCCCGGGAGCTGATAGCTACCGGGAAGGTCGTTAGAGATACACGGGACGACTGGAGCGAAGCCGCGCCCTCAGCCGACGAAGAAAACGAATTCATCGACGAGCACGGCTGGGGTGAGTACGCGAAATGGCACTTGGGAGTCGATTCGGAGCAATCAGAAGAGACGAAGGGCCGCTACAGCTTTCCCTATGGCGACTTCACCACAGTGCGCCGCGGCGGCATCATCTCGCTCGAAAGCCGTGCAGCCCAAAACGACCACGACGACATCGCCAAAGCCACTAAGAAGCTTCTCGAACTTATCGACGAAACGTAGCCCCTTCCCACGACCTCGCCCCGGCGACCATGCTCCTCGGCACTCATGACGCACCCCCACCGAGACTCGCCGCGGCCGACCGCGAGCGCTGCTGCAGCACGGTCACCGCGATGATCGCCGCGACGACCAGGGTGATGAGCAGCACCGTGGTCGCGAACGACAGCACCGACGCGAGCAGCGGAATCGCCAGTACCACGGCCGCCCCCACAAGACTCGTCGCCGGCCTGATCACCGTCTGCGACCCCAGCAGTGGTCGGTAGAGAACCTGCATCGCAACCAGAAACACGGCCACAGGTATTGCGATCGAGTACGCCACCGCCGTGCTGTCGATCTCGGCGTGGTGGCTCAGCGACTGCACGCCCACCTCGAGCCCCGCACCGAGAGCGGCGAGCGCCGCGAACACGAAGTAGTGCCCGAAACCCCACACGAAGCTGCGCCCACGTCGACGCTCGAGTCCGTCGCCCGCGGGCTCGAGAAAGTACACCCACCAGATTCCGAAGAGCAGGGCGAGGCCCGACGCGGCCAGCAGCACGAACTCGCCCGTCGCATCCCCGGCCGTCACGATCGACTGCACGCCGATCGTCGCCGCGAGAACCGATTCGCCGAGCAGGATGATCGTGAAGAGGCCGTAGCGCTCGGCGATGTGATGCGGGTGCCAGCGGGTCATGCCGCGTCGCTCGGCCCACAACGGAATGGCGAGCTCGCACGCGGCGAGAACCGCGAAGATCGCAACGTTCCAGGCCACCGGCAACTCCTGCCCGATAAAGAGACGCGCGACCCACAGCGCCTGCACGAAGCCGATCTCCGCGGCATAGCGCAGCGCTGTCGACCTGCCCTCGGCATCCTGCGCCGCAGCTCGCAGCCACTGCGCGATCAGCGCAATGCGCATGATGAAGTAGCCCACGGTGATGAGCAGAAGGTCGCCGTCGGCGAACGCTGCCGGAACTCCCGCGGCCAGAACGAGCACGCCGCCCATCTGCAGCATGGTCAGCAGTCGATAGGGAACGTCGTCGGTGTCGTAGGCCGACGCGAACCACGTGAACGTGAGCCAGGCCCACCAGATGGCGAAGAACACCATGAAGAAGTTGGGCAACGCTTCGGCGATGTGGTCGCTTTCGATGCCGTGGGCCAGCTGCGTGACCACTGCCTGAATCGCCGCGACGAAGGTGAGGTCGAAGAGCAGCTCGAGTGGGGTGGATGCGCGATGCTTCTCGTCGATGTCGCGGTGCCGCATGCGGGTCACTGGCAGGGTCATGACCCACAGCCTAGAGCCGGGAATCACGCACTAGAGCGGATACACGTCCACAATCGCGACCTGCACGGCAGCCGACGAGTCATAGCGCACGTCGTAGTTCACGTTCAGCCCGACAGAGGTTCCCGGCGCGAACGAGAAGTCGCTCACCCCGTCCGAGTCGGTCTCGACCGAGTCGATCCAGTCGTCGACCGACGCGCGATCGAGACCATAGGCATCCGAACCCTCGCGCAGCAGTTCGAAGAACGCCTCGGGCGAATCGGCGACGAGAAAGTAGGTGATGCGGTCGACGTCGGGCTGGGCGTCCGTCGTGAAGAAGCGGATGCGATCGGTCTCGGCCTCGACGGTGCCCTGCGGCCCCGCGATCTCGAGGCTGATCAGCCCGTCGCGCGACTGCACGTCGGGCGCGTACTCGTCTGCGGGCAGGCCGAGCACCGACTTGTCGATCGTGCCCTCGCTCAGGTCGAAGCGCGCCTCTTTCGTAGCGAGGATGCGGGCGATTCCGTCGGCGTCGAGGGTGGAGAGATCTGTACCGGTCACGGGGCTTCCCTTGTCGGAGTCGGGGTTGGGGTCGAGGGGCGGGATGCGGATGCCGCAGGCGGTCAGCGACACGACGGCCGAGAGAACGGCGATGGATGCCGCGGCCCGGCGCAGAGCCGATCGTCGCCTCTGCGATGTGCGGGTCACTGCGAGACCTCGGGCAGGTGCGGCGTCAGCAGGCGCTCCACGATCTCGGGAATGTTGCTGGTGGGCCTGGCCCCATCGGTGCGGTCGTTGAAGTCGGATGCGATGATCTCGCGGGCGAGATCGGGATCGTTGCGAAGCAGTTCTTGATAGGCGGGCAGCGTGTCCTTCGAGATGAGCGCCCAGCGCTGGTCTGCGTCGGCGATGTTGCCGTCGGGAAAGTTCGTGGTGAATTCGGTGCTGAACTGCGCCGGGTTGTCGATGTCGGTGAACGGAATGTTCTCGAAGCCCGGGGACTCGACGGTGAATTTGTAGGGGAACACCTCGGGGTAGCTCAGCGCCCCCGGAATGGAAGGCTCACCGGCAAGGGTGACCAGGAACGTGACGGCCTCGCCAGTGAGCGGGTGATCACGCATCGAGTTGTAGTCGTCGGCGATGATGTCGTTCTGCTCGCGCTGCAACAGCATCGTGTTGCCGGCCGCGACCTGAGCCGCGTCGCCCGAGTCGATCTTCTCCCACGCATCCGCCGTCGTCTGCGTGATGGCGCCCGAGTCGGCGAGGCGCTGAATCTCGGCGAGCCCGCCATTCTCGTAGGCCATGTGCTGACGGGCCTGGTCGAGAAAGATCTCTTTATTCATGTCGAGCATGCTGGTCTCGTAGAACGCCAGCTCGGAGTCGGACATGTTCGCCACGGTCTCGAGCTGGTCGAGGTACGGGATGGGGAGATTCGAGACCGGATTGTCAAGGATGGCCTGAGCGATGTCGCGCATGGCAGCCATGTCCTGGAATCCGCCCGCGAACGACGGCCCGATCATGTTGGCCATGCCCGCCCACTGCAGGTCGGGGTTGTCGAGAAACTGCTGGCCGTAGAAGTCGTAGACGCTCTTGATGGTCTCCCAGTTCGCCTCGGTGCCCTTCGAGGTGTCCCAGGTCGACGGGTCTATGCCCATCTCTTCCATCGCCTTGTTATTCCAGTAGTCGCTGAGAAAATCGGCGTAGGCGGGGTTGTTCATCGAAATCGCGCCGCTCTCGGCGGCCGCGTCGAGGGCGAGTTTCGCGCCCTCCGGATGCTCGGCGGCCCACCGCGCGAACTCGTCGCTCTTCAGGTAGGCGGCGCGCTCGGCGGGCGTCATGCCGGCGAGGAGCGTGGTCAGCTCGTCGGCATCCTGCTGCGTAGCCGCGTCGACGGGGTTGCCGGGCGTGCCCGAACCCGGCGTGCTCGAACCAGTGCCCGAGGCGCCGCCGCCGGTCACCGAGCTCGTCTGCTCCTGGTCGAGCGCGTTGGCGACGAGAACCTGGGATGCCCGTGACAGTTCCGACAGGGTGCGCTGCAACAGGGGCGCGTGGCTCGCTCCCCAGTCGGAGCGGAACATGTCGGCATCCCGCCCGTGCCACGCGCGGGTCTGGATGGCTGAACCCAGCGTCGAGGTGATGCTCCGCAGCTGGCTCGACGCGGAGTCGAGGCTGCGCGCGAGCTGTCGCAGCTCGCCGATGTCGGCTCCGTACACAGCCATGACGCTCCCGCATTCGAGTGGTGGATTGCTGCCATGCTAGCCGCCGGGCCGCCGAAGACCGATGGGGACAACTCCCCATGCGCCGGTCTCCGCCCGACTACTGCGGGCGGAATCAGCGCCCGTGAGTCGCCATGATCTGATCGACGTCGATGCGCTCGAGCAGGGCATTCCAGTCGATGTCGCGCGCGGCTGCTGCCACCTCGGGCTCGGCGAACGCCTTTCCGTTGCGGTGCACGACCACGCCCTTCGGAACGATCCTGTTGAGTTCGGCAAGCACCGCGTCGTCGACGGCTTCACTGTCGAAGTCGGCCCCGACCTCCGCGAAATAGTCGGCTGAAACGGTGTACGAGACTGTTGCCACTTCTACTGCGGTCATGGTGGGCTCCCTGCCTGAATGATCCGGTGCTGGTTCGATGCTTTCGCCTCCATTCTCGCCCACGCGGTTGTGAGCAGCATCCTCGACAACTCGGCCTGCCATCCAGAGGATATGGCGTGGCCCGACCAGCCCGCGGACCGGGCGACACTCACCGTCAACGGCCTTGTACTCGACGTGCTCGACTGCGCGGTGGGCGCGACCTACGGCGAGTTGCTCTTTCTGGGGGCGGATGTTCCCGTGCGCAAGGGAACCGAGGGGTGGGCCTTTGTGACCGCGCACATCGTCGACGATGCCCGCGCGACCGAAGCAGGTCTCGTCGAGGGCGCCGAAGCATCCGTTGCAGTCGACGCCGACTATCGGCACGCTCTTTCAGTCGGTCACACGGCCTGCCACCTCGCATCCCTCGCCCTGAACGCCGAGCTCACCGGGTCGTGGAGCAAGCCCGTTTCGCCCGATGCGCTCGACAATCCGAACTTCGACGCCCTCGCAATCGAGACCTCGCGCATTGAGCAACGCGGTTCGGTCGACGTGTACCGGATCGGCAAGTCGCTGCGCAAGAAAGGATTCGCGCCCGCACGCCTAGTCGACGACCTCGACGCCGTCGAGACGGGCGTGGATGCGCGCCTGTCGGCGTGGGTCCTGTCGGGCGCGGCGGCCTCGGTCGAGCGCGACGGCGAGCGCCTCACCGACCGGCGCTACTGGACGACCACAGTCGACGGCCACGCCGTGAGCAT
>NZ_CAXVWM010000113.1:0-3765 GCF_964263775.1 Agreia sp.
CTTACTTTATCGGACGGTCGTCGTGGCCGCTATGCGCGGTTCTGCCCACTTGCGTTCTGTCGTGGATGCCGACCGCGGAGGCACGATGTCGATGTCGACTGGCACGAATCGTGTGGCCGGGCACTGTGACGCGTTCGTAGACTCGGCCCATGCCTATCGTTCCCGACACCAAAAGCTGGACCTGGGTGCTCGACAAGAAGTGCCCCGAATGCGCATTCGACGCGTCGGCCATCGACGCCCGCGACGTGCCCGAACTGACCCGCAGCAACGCGGCCGCCTGGCCGGCTGTTCTGCGCCGGCCCGACGTGGCGACTCGACCGGATGACGACACCTGGTCGGCGCTCGAATACGCGGCGCACGTGCGCGACGTGTACCGCACGATGAACACGCGGTTCACCCTGATGCTCGACCAAGACGATCCGCGCTTCGCCAACTGGGATCAAGACGCGACGGCCGTCGCCGAGCGCTACAACGAACAGGACCCGGCTGTCGTCTCGGCAGAACTCGTCGAGGCCGGCCTCGCGGTCGCGGCGACGATCTCCGGGGTAAATGAGGGCGCGTGGCACAGAACGGGCCGGCGCGGAGACGGCGCCCGCTTCACTGTGGCGACCCTCGCTCAGTACTTCATCCACGATCCGGTGCACCACCTCTACGACGTCTCGAAGGCGCGGTAATCGGGCGGCAGCGATCATCCGTCAGTCGAGCAGTTGCCCCTGCATGAAGTACGTCGAGCGGGCGAAGGCGAGAGCGGCGGCGTTCTTGTCGAGCGACGCAGACGCGGTGGCGTTGGCGAAGTAGGTGGATGTTCCGCTGTAGGTGTGACGGGTCACAGGGGTGCCGACCTCTTTGAGTCGGCTGACGAACAGGTCGGCCGTGAGCCCTGAACCCCATTCGTCATTCTCGGAATAGTGCAGCGCGACCGGGCACGGAACGATGCCACCCTCGTTTTCGCCGAGTCCGGCGTAGTATGCGACGACCGCGTCGACCGCTCCCTCTTGCGCACTGCGCAGCGCAAGCCAGCCGCCCACCCCGAGGCCGATGATGCCGACGCGGGGTGCTCCCGAACTGCGGCCCAGCGCGATCGCATCGAAGAGGGTGGCGATGGCGAAGCCGTCATCGCGGCGCGAGCGAAGCAGGTCGACGCCCGCCGTGTCGACGGTCGCGACTCCGTTGAAGAGGTCGGGAACGACGACGAAGAATCCCTGCTTCGACAGGGCGGCGGCGTATGCCTCGAGGTAGGGAAGGCGCCCGTAATCGTCGTGCACGAGCACGATCGCCGGCAGTCCCTCGCTGCCGAACATCAGAGGCCAGCCGGGAGAGGGAATGTCGACGAGTTCTGTCATGAGGAATCCTCCCGTGGCCGCTATCGAAGTCTAGCGAGTGCTCTCAGCAGAACCGGCAATTCATTCAGACGGCCCGATCGGGCCGCCAGTGAGTAGCGTTGTCACGGTGAACCGACCCGCCCCACTGATTTTGTCGTCCGTCGATCCTCAATTGACCGCGCTCATCCGCGAGCTCCCGCGCCCAACGAGTGGCCGCGTCATCGTGGGCATAGCGGGCTCGCCCGGTTCTGGCAAAACGACGCTCGCGCGATCGCTGGTGCGTGCGATCGGACCCGGAGCGGCCTATCTGCCGATGGACGGCTTTCATCTCGCCGACATCGAGCTCGAGCGACGGGGGCTTCTCGATCGCAAGGGCGCCCCCGAGACCTTCGACGCCTTCGGATATGCACGTCTTATCGAAACACTGCGCGCCCGACCGAACCACACGGTCTTTGCGCCGGATTTCGAGCGAGGTCTCGAGCAGCCCCTCGCGGCAGCTCGGTCGATCGAGCCGAGTGACGACATCATCGTGGCCGAAGGCAATTACCTGATGCTTTCGGGGAAGGCGTGGAGCGCGGTGCGACGCCAGCTCGACACGGCGTGGCATGTGGTCACCGACGCGGCCCTCAGACGGCATCGCTTGATCGCTCGGCACGAGGCGTTCGGCAAGGCGCCGGATGCCGCGCGCGAGTGGGTGCGGATCGTCGACGAACCGAATGCCCGGCTCATCGAGTCGCGTGAAGGTGCGGCCGACCGCATCCTGGATCTGCGTCACTGGATGCCGCCGGTCGACGTCGAATAGCCATTCACGACGGCTGTCTGGCGGCGCATGGCACAATGCACGCATGCCCGTCGTCGAGTCCCGCTGCGTTGTTCCGGTCGACGTCGAGACCGCGTTCGCCGTCTCGCAGACGACGGGAGCCGTTCGCACACGCTGGGATCCGTTCATCAGAACGCAGCACTTTCTGGGCGGGGCCACCACGCCGGCAAAGGGAGTGCGCACCTACACCGTGCAGCGCTTCGGATTTCGGATGGAGAGCGAGTACGTGTCGTACAAGCCGCCATCGAACGTGGGAATGAAGATGACCAAGGGCTCGTGGTTCTTCGAGCGCCTGGGCGGCGGATGGCGGTTCAGCGTCGCCGAAGGTTTGCCCGACCACACGCTCGCCGTCTGGCGGTACAACTTCGCGTGCCAACCGAAATGGCTCGCGCCGATCGCCGAACGCATCGGCGCCTATATTTTTCAGCGTGACATCGACCGTCGCATCCGCGGATTCGCGAGGGGATGCGAAGACCCTGTGGTGCTGGCCGCCGTCGCGAACGACGCGGCCTGAGTGCGTCGCACGGCGCGCGCCTGTGCCGGACGCCACACGAAGTGGCGCCCGGCACAGGTGGGTTCGGACTGGCTCGTCAGATGCGTGCGTCCTTCTTACGCGAGGTGATCATGAGAGCGAGTCCGGCCAGGAGCAGGAGCAGGATGGCTCCCGCGATCGGTGCCGCCGAGATGCCCGTGAGGGCGAGGCCCGAGGCATTGGTTCCGGCGGTGTAGCCCGAGGCCGAGTAGCCCGAGGCTGAGCGGCCGGCGGCGGTGACGTTACCGGTGGTCACCACGGTTGTGGTGGTCGTCGGCGTTCCCGGTGTGGCCGGGTCGGTCGGGTCCGTGGGATCGGTCGGTGTGGTCGGGCCCGTGGGTCCGGTCGGGTCCGTGGGGTCCGTGGGGTCCGTGGGGTCCGTGGGGTCCGTCGGGTCCGTCGGTCCGGTCGGTCCGGTGGGGTTCACGGTCGAGTCGCCGATCACGGTGACCGCGTTGCCGCCGATGACGATCGGGAGGTTGATCACCGGGATGATCTGAGTTCCTCCTCCGATACTTCCTTCGCCGTCGGTGGTGTTCTCGCCGGTGCCTCCGGTGTTGCCCGTGTTGCCTCCGGTGACGACGGATCCTGTGCTGGTCGCGTCGCCGATCAGTGTGATGGCGTTGCCGCCGATGGTGACGGGTGCTCCGATGACGGGAACGATCTGGGTTACGCCGAGGATGCTGTCTTCACCCGAGGTTGTTGAGCCGCCGGTCGAGCCGGTGCCTCCGGTGTTGCCGCCGGTGGTGCTCGAGTCGGTGGACTCGGCGTCGCCGATCAGTGTGATGGCGTTGCCGCCGACCGTGACGGGTGCTCCGATGACGGGAACGATCTGGGTTCCGCCGAGGATGCTGTCTTCACCCGAGGTTGTCGAGCCGCCGGTCGATCCGGTGCCTCCGGTGTTGCCGGAGCCGGTGTTGCCGCCGGTGGTGCTCGAGCCGGTGGACTCGGCGTCGCCGATCACCGTGATGGCGTTGCCGCCGACCGTGATCGGGATGTCGATGTTGACCAGTCCCTGGGTTCCTCCGAGGAGCGAGTCGCTCCCCGTCGTCGTCGCCACCGAAGGGGCCTCAGCGGGTGCGGCTTCGGCC
>NZ_CAXVWM010000114.1:0-8163 GCF_964263775.1 Agreia sp.
GGCGGGGGAGCGATCACCGACCTCGCCGGATTCGTTGCGGCGACCTGGCTGCGCGGCGTTCGCCTCGTGCAGGTGCCGACCTCGGTTCTCGGTCTCGTCGACGCGGCCGTGGGCGGCAAGAACGGCATCAACACGGCCGAGGGAAAGAATCTCGTGGGCACCTTCTACGCGCCCGGCGCCGTCGTCGGCGACCTCGATACGTTCGACACGCTCCCGCGCAACGAGATCCTCGCCGGATTCGCAGAGATCGTGAAGGCCGGATTCATCTCCGAGCCGGAGATCCTCGACATTCTCGAGGCGGATATCGACGTCGCGACTGATCCGTCGACTCCGGAGTTCCGGCGGGTCGTCGAGCTCTCCATCGCCATGAAGGCGCGGGTGGTCGGCGACGATTTCACCGAGCAGGGGCTCCGCGAGATCCTGAATTACGGCCACACGCTCGGGTACGCGATCGAACACGCCGAGCGCTACCAGTGGAGGCACGGGGCGGCGATCTCCGTGGGAATGGTGTTCGCCGCCGAACTGGGTCGACTCACGGGGTCGCTGTCCGACGAGGTCGTCGAGCGTCATCGGCGCATTCTGACATCGCTGACCCTCCCCGTCAGCTACCCGGTCGGCCGGTGGCAGACGCTTCTGGCCACCATGCGGCGCGACAAGAAGGCCCGCGCGGGGATGCTGCGATTCATCGTTCTCGACGACGTGGCGAAACCCTCCGTGCTTGCCGGCCCCGAGACGTCACTCCTCTTCGCGGCGTACCAGGAGATCGGCTCCTGACTCGCCCTGTGCAGGACAGGATCGTCTTGCTGGGGAGAAGTAAGAACCCGTTTCCCTGAAAACCGCGACAGTGTCGTCATGACCACTTTCACCCCCTCGAGTCCCACTCCAGACGCGATCATCGCCAGCGACGCCGACGCACGAGAGCTGCTCGCGAGCACTCTCGGTCCGGCGTTGCGGCGTCAGCTCTGGGCCTTCCTCCTCGACGCCGATGGCATGCAGCTGCCCATCGTCATCCCGATCGACGGAATCCCTGCCAGCCCGGCAGACGACGAATTGCGTTCGATCGTGTCGAGCCTGGGTCAGGTTCTCGACGAGTTCGGGCCGGGCGGCAGCGTCCTGTTCGCCCTCGAACGCCCAGGCGAAGAGAGAGCCCACGGTTTCGACGAGTTGTGGGCCGACGGCCTGCACGCCGCGGCTCACGACGAGGAGGTCGATGTCTTCGCGATCTATCTCGTGCATGACGACGGCGTGCGCATGATGAAGGCGCGCTCGTCTCTTCGTCGCTAGAGTTGTGCGTCATGACCACTGTGCTCGTGCTGAACGGACCTAACCTCGGCCGACTCGGCAGCCGGGAACCCGATGTCTACGGATCCCAGGACCTCGATGCGCTTCGCCGCGTGCTCGTCGCCGACGCAGCCGAGAACGCAACCGTCGAGGTGCGTCAGACCGACGACGAGGGCGAGCTGATCCACTGGCTGCACGAGGCGGTCGATACCTCGCGCCCGGTCATCCTCAACCCTGCCGCGTTCACGCACTACAGCTATGGGTTGCGCGACGCCGCGGCGTTGGTCACCAAGGCGGGCCTCGCCCTGATCGAAGTGCACATCAGCAATCCGCACGCCCGCGAGACGTTCCGGCACACGAGTGTCATCTCCTCCGTGGCGACGGGGGTGATCGCCGGCTTCGGCTTCGACTCCTACCGGCTGGCGCTCAAGGCGGTCCTCGGCTTCAACTAGGCCACGAGCCGGGGGACGGTACACTCACTGAGGGTCATTTTCCACGCCCGCACAATTCTCCTTTTCGAACGGAACAGTTCTTCCATGGCTTCAACCAGCGACATCAGAAACGGCGCCGTCCTTAAGATCGACGGCCAGCTCTGGGCTGTCATCGACTTTCAGCACGTCAAGCCGGGCAAGGGCGGTGCCTTCGTGCGCACCAAGATGAAGAACGTGCTCACCGGCAAGGTGGTCGACAAGACCTTCAACGCCGGCGCCAAGATCGAGACCGCGAACGTCGACCGCCGTGACTTCCAGTACCTGTACAAAGACGGCAACGACTTCGTCTTCATGGATACCGCGGACTACGACCAGCTGACCGTGACCGAGGCAGTCGTCGGCGACGCCGCCAACTTCATGCTCGAGAACCAGGCCGTCACGGTCGCCCTCAACGAGGGCCTGCCCCTCTACGTCGAGCTGCCCGCCTCCGTCACGCTCGAGATCACCTACACCGAGCCGGGACTCCAGGGCGACCGCTCCACCGGTGGAACGAAGCCCGCCACCGTCGAGACCGGATACCAGATCCAGGTTCCGCTGTTCCTCGAGCAGGGCACCCGAGTCAAGGTCGACACACGCACGGGGGACTACCTCGGCCGCGTGAACGACTGACTTCGGACCGGCAACCGCAATGAGCGCACGCACCAAAGCGCGAAAGCGCGCCCTCGACGTGCTCTACGCCGCCGATGTGCGGCAGATCTCGATCAACGAGGCCCTGGCCGCCGAGGCCACCCGGGCCCTCAGCGAACCTGCTCGAGAGGCCTCGTGGCTCTACGCGCGTGAGATCATCGACGGCATCGTCGACCACGGCGACGAGATCGACGAACTCATCGAGACCTACGCCCAGGGTTGGACTCTGGCCCGAATGCCCATCATCGATCGAGCCCTCCTTCGCATTGGCATCTGGGAGGTGCTCTTCAACGACGACGTTCCCGACGGGGTGGCGATCAACGAGGCGGTCGACGCGGCCAAACTGCTCAGCACCGATGACTCCGGCGGCTTCCTGAACGGCATCCTCGGACGCGTACAGCAGTCCAAGGGCTGAACGCACTCCGACCCGGCTGCTAGGCTCGGGGTGGCAACAGACATCCTTTAACCATCCGTCCTGTGAGACGGGGAAGGAGGTCAGAATCGTGGCTCGAATCGTGCTGCAGAACTCTGACATCGCCCGGGCGCTGACTCGGATCTCCCACGAGATCCTCGAGTCCAACCGTGGAGCCGGCGACCTCGTGATTCTGGGCATCCCGACCCGCGGCGTCATTCTCGCCGACAGGATCGGCGCCCAGATCCGGCAGATCGAGCCCGGTGCACCGGCCGACCTCGTGGGTTCGCTCGACGTCACGATGCACCGCGACGACCTGGCCCACCACCCCACGCGGGCGCCCCACCGCACGCGCGTTCCCGCGGGAGGCATCGACGGAAAGACGGTCGTGCTCATCGACGACGTGCTCTACTCCGGTCGCACCATCCGGGCCGCCCTCGACGCCATCGGCGACCTGGGCCGGCCCCGCGCCGTGCGTCTCGCCGTGCTCGTCGACCGCGGACACCGCGAGCTGCCCATCAGGGCCGACTTCGTGGGCAAGAATCTGCCCAGTTCGACCGACGAGCGCATCAACGTGCGGCTGACCGAGATCGACGGCAGCGAAGAGGTCAGCATCGATCTCGCGACGGGAGCCGGCGCATGAGGCACCTCCTGTCGACCCGCGATCTGGGCCGCGACGACGCGATCGGCCTGCTCGACATCGCGGAAGACATGAGCGAGGTGCAGAATCGCGAGGTCAAGAAGCTTCCGACCCTGCGCGGCAGGACCGTCGTAAACCTCTTCTTCGAGGATTCGACCCGCACGCGTACGTCGTTCGAGGTCGCGGCCAAACGCCTCTCGGCCGACGTCATCAACTTCTCCGCCAAGGGCTCGAGCGTGTCGAAGGGCGAAAGCCTGAAAGACACGGCGCAGACCCTCGCCGCCATGGGCGCCGACGGAGTCGTCATCCGGCACTCCGCTTCGGGTGCACCCCAAGTGCTCGCGCAGAGCGGCTGGATCGACGCCGGCGTGGTCAACGCCGGAGACGGCACCCACGAGCATCCGACGCAGGCACTGCTCGACGCGTTCACGATGAGGCGGCGCATCCACGGCGACGCTGCGAGAGACCGTGACCTCGACGGGGTGAGCGTCATGATCGTGGGCGATGTCCTGCACTCCCGTGTGGCTCGGTCGAACCTCTGGCTCCTCGAGACCCTCGGCGCCCACGTCACCTTCGTCGCCCCCGCGACCCTGGTTCCGGTCGGAGCGTCGACCTGGCCGGCGGACATCCGCTACGACCTCGACGTAGCCCTCGCCGAGGTGAGGCCCGACGTCGTGATGATGCTGCGCATCCAGCAGGAGCGCATGAACGCCGCCTTCTTTCCGACGACCCGAGAGTACTCGCGCCAGTGGGGGCTCGACGACGAACGGCTCCTGGCGCTCCGTCCCGATAGCATTGTGATGCACCCCGGCCCCATGAACCGCGGACTCGAGATCTCGTCTCGAGCGGCCGATTCACCCCAGTCCACCGTCATCGAACAGGTGGCCAACGGGGTGTCGATCCGCATGGCCGTGCTGTATTCACTGCTGTCCGGCGACCGGGAGGCCAGATCATGACAACGACCCTCATTCGCGGCGCGACGCTGCCCGATGGAACGACGACCGACCTGCTCGTGACAGGTGGCCGGATCGCCGAGCGCGGCGACACACTCACGGCACCGTCGGGCACACGCGTTCTGGATGCCGCGGGCCTGGTCGCGCTGCCGGGTCTCGTCGACCTGCACACGCACCTTCGCGAACCCGGATTCGAGCAGAGCGAGACCGTGCTCTCGGGAACCCGCGCCGCGGCTGCGGGGGGATTCACCGCCGTGTTCGCCATGGCCAACACCATGCCGGTGTCTGACACGGCCGGCGTCGTCGAACAGGTTCAGGCCCTGGGAGATTCGGCCGGCTACGCGACCGTGCGCCCCATCGGGGCCGTAACGGTCGGGCTCGCGGGCGAGCGGCTCTCCGAGATCGGGGCGATGGCCAACTCCCGCGCTGCCGTTCGCGTGTTCTCCGATGACGGCAAGTGCGTGCACGACTCGCTGCTGATGAGGCGGGCGCTCGAATACGTCACGACCTTCGGCGGCGTCGTCGCCCAGCACGCACAGGATCCCCGACTCACAGAAAACGCGCAGATGAACGAGGGCGCACTCTCGAGCGAACTCGGACTCAAGGGGTGGCCCGCGGTCGCCGAGGAGTCGATCATCGCCCGCGATGTGCTGCTCGCCGAGCACGTCGGCGCCCGCCTGCACATCTGCCACCTCTCGACCGCCGGAAGCGTCGACGTGGTGCGCTGGGCGAAGGCCCGGGGCATCGACGTGACCGCCGAGGTCACTCCCCATCATCTGCTGCTCACCGAGGAGCTGATCCGCAGCTACGACGCGCGCTACAAGGTGAACCCCCCGCTGCGCCGCGACGACGACGTGCGAGCACTCCGCGAGGGCCTGGTCGATGGCACGATCGACATCGTGGCCACCGACCACGCGCCGCACCCGGAGGAGTCGAAGGACTGCGAGTGGGACCACGCGTCGTTCGGCATGGTCGGCCTCGAATCCACGCTCTCGGTCGTGCAGGCCGCGATGGTCGACACGGGCCTGTTCCAGTGGTCGGATGTGGCCCGCGTGCTGTCGGAGACCCCGGCGAAGATCGGCAGGTTGGCCGATCACAGCCACGACTTCTCGGTCGGTTCGCGCGCCAACCTCGTGCTCGTCGACCCGGCGGCGTCGAGCACCTTCTCGCGGAACTCCCTGGCCGGCAGGAGCCACAACTCGCCCTACCTCGGCATGACGCTTCCCGGTTCGGTGCGTCACACCCTGCACCGGGGCTACGCGACCGTGATCGACGGCGTCGTCGTCGACGCGAGCGAGGTGGCCGCCGCGGCAGCCGCGACGGGGGTGCGTCGTGGATAGGATCCTTCCCGGCTCGATCATCATCGTCGGAGTCATCGGGCTCTTGATCCTGATGGTGCTCGGCTGGCGTGCCCGCGGCCGCCGGCAGTCCGCACTGGCGACCGCGGCCGTGCCATCCGACGAGCTGCTCGGCGAGCTCCGCCTCGCCGTCACCGGCCTCTACGTGTCGACGACGACAGCCGGCGCGCCCCTCGACCGGGTGGCGCTTGCCGGCCTCGGCTTTCGCGGGCGCGTGGCGGTCTCCGTCTTCGACGCCGGCATCCTCGTGGCGGTCACCGGCGAGCCGAAGGTGTTCATCGCGCCCGACCGCGTCCGCTCCGTCGGCACGTCGACGTGGACGATCGACCGCGTCGTCGAGGAAGGCGGTCTCGTGCGCCTCGACTGGACGCTCGAGTCCGAGCACGCGACGGCCGCGGCCGACGTCGAGAGCTTCTTCCGCATCGAGGATCCCGACCGGAGTTCCCGCCTCATCGAGGCCATCACCGCACTGTCGCCGCCAGACGGCTTCTCCACCCCCGACCAGGAAGGATCCCTCGCGTGATCTCAACAGAACCCGCCGTCCTCGTTCTCGAAGACGGCAGACGCTACGCCGGGCGCGCCTATGGCGCACGTGGTCGCACCCTGGGCGAGGCGGTCTTCGCCACCGGCATGACGGGATACCAGGAGACCCTCAGCGATCCGTCGTACGCCGGCCAGATCGTGCTGCAGACGGCGCCGCACATCGGAAACACGGGCACGAACGACGACGACCTCGAGTCAGCCAAGATATGGGTCGCGGGTTACGTCGTGCGCGACCCATCCCGCGTGGTCTCGAACCACCGGGCCACCCGCAGTCTCGACGACGACCTCGTCTCGGGCGGCATCGTCGGCATCTCGGGAGTCGACACCCGGGCCATCACCCGGCACCTGCGCTCCCTCGGCGCCATGCGCGCCGGCATCTTCTCGGGCGACGACTTCGGCCTGAGCGACTCGGAACAGCTCGCCATCGTGCGGGAAGCGGAAGACATGGCCGGCCGAAATCTTTCGAGCGAGGTCTCGACTGGCGAGCAGTACACGATCGACGCCGTCGGAGAGCGCATCGGCAGCGTCGCGGTGCTCGACCTCGGTGTGAAGACGTCGACCCTGCGCTACCTCGCACAGCGCGGCTTCGACGTGGTCGTGCTTCCCGAGTCGGTCACGACCGACGACGTCGTGGCGCTCAAGCCGAGCGCCCTCTTCTATTCCAACGGCCCCGGCGACCCGGAGGCATCCGAACGCCATGTGCAACTGCTTCGCGACGTGCTCGCCGAGAAGATTCCGTACTTCGGCATCTGCTTCGGCAACCAGCTGCTCGGTCGCGCACTCGGGTTTTCGACCTACAAGCTGCCCTTCGGCCACCGCGGAATCAACCAGCCCGTGCTCGACAAGACCACCGGCAAGGTCGAGATCACCAGCCAGAATCATGGCTTCGCCGTGGATGCGCCGCGCGAGGGCGTCGTCGACAGCCCGGCCGGCTTCGGCCGGGTCGAGGTGAGTCACCTCAGCCTGAACGACAACGTGGTGGAGGGCATCCGCTGCCTCGACATCGACGCGTTCTCGGTGCAGTACCACCCCGAGGCCGCGGCCGGCCCGCACGACTCGATGTACCTCTTCGATCGCTTCCGTGACATGGTGCTCGCGATCGATTCGGGTGAGCCCGAGACAGAGATCCACACCATCATCAACGGAGAGAACCAGTAATGCCTCGCAGGGAAGACATCAAGAGCGTCCTCGTCATCGGATCCGGCCCGATCGTCATCGGCCAGGCGTGCGAGTTCGACTACTCGGGCACCCAGGCCTGTCGCGTGCTGCGAGAGGAGGGGGTGCGCGTCATCCTCGTGAACTCCAACCCGGCCACGATCATGACCGACCCCGACTTCGCCGACGCCACCTACATCGAGCCCATCACCTGGCAGGTCATCGAGACCATCATCGCCAAGGAGAAACCCGACGCGATCCTTCCGACGCTCGGCGGCCAGACCGCGCTCAACGCAGCCATCGACCTGCACAACCACGGAATTCTCGAGAAATACGACGTCGAGCTCATCGGCGCCTCGTTCGAGGCGATCAACAAGGGCGAAGACCGTCAGATCTTCAAACAACTCGTTCTGGATGCCGGCGCCGACGTCGCCCGCTCTTTCATCGCGCACACGGTCGACGAGGCCGTGGAGTACGCCCTCGACCTCGGCTACCCGCTGGTCGTCCGCCCGTCGTTCACGATGGGCGGCCTCGGCTCCGGCTTCGCCTACACCGAGACCGAACTCCGCCGCATCGTAGGAGACGGCCTGCACCAGAGCCCCACCACCGAGGTGCTGCTCGAGGAGTCGATCCTCGGCTGGAAGGAGTACGAGCTGGAGGTGATGCGCGACCACGCCGACAACGTCGTGGTCGTCTGCTCGAT
>NZ_CAXVWM010000115.1:0-3305 GCF_964263775.1 Agreia sp.
TCGCGCAGCTGACGAATCTCGTGGTCGAGTCCGCGTTGGAGGGCGAGCTGACCGCGCATCTCGGGTACGAGAAGCACGAACGTGCCGGTGAGGACGGTGCCGGTAACGCCCGGAGCGGGACCCGTTCGAAGACGGTGCTGAGCAAGGCTGGGCCCGTTGGAATCGCGGTCCCCGGGGATCGGGCGGGCATGTTCGAGCTGGCGATCGTCGCGAAGCGACAGCGTCGCCTCGGGTCGATCGAGGACATCGTGTTGTCGTTGTCGGCGCGGGGGATGACGCACGGGGATATCGCCGCGCACCTAACCGATTCGTATGGCGCGGACGTGTCGAAGACGACGATCTCCACGATCACGGACAAAGTGCTCGAGGGAATGTCGGAGTGGCAGAACCGGCCCTTGGATCCTGTCTACTCAGTGGTGTTCATCGACGCGATCCATGTGGAGATCCGGGACGGGCAGGTCGCGAACTGGCCCATCTACATCGCTCTCGCCGTCACCAGCGAGGGCAACAGGGACATCCTTGGCTTGTGGGCCGGGGACGGGGCGAGAGGGCGAAGTAATGGCTGCAGGTTCTCACCGAGCTCAAGAACCGTGGTGTGCACGATGTCCTGATGGTCGTGTGTGACGGATTGAAGGGCCTGCCGGCCTCAGTGAACACGGTCTGGGCAGACCCGATCGTGCAGACCTGCATCGTGCACCTGATGCGGAACAGCTTCAAATACTCGGCCCGGCAGGACTGGGACGCGATCAGCCGAGCCCTGAAACCCGTCTACCAGGCAGTGAACGTTAGCGACGCCGAAGAGAGATTCCTCGAGTTCTGCGAGGCATGGGGTGCGAAGTACCCCGCAGTCGTGAAGCTCTGGGAGAACGCATGGGCCGAGTTCGTTCCGTTCCTCCAATTAGATCGGGAGATCCGCCGGATCGTCTGCACCACGAACGCGATCGAGTCCGTGAACGCGAGAATCCGGAAAGCCGTCCGCGCCCGCGGACACTTCCCGAACGAGCAAGCCGCCCTCAAATGCGTCTACCTCGCCGTGATGGCTCTCGACCCCACCGGCAAAGGCGGAGCACGATGGACCCAACGATGGAAAGTCGTCCTCACCGCCTTCGACATCACATTCAACGGCCGGCTGTCCGCCCACAGCCACTAACCGAAATACACCGATAACTTGACAGTCCCCACTGGGGAACGCCGACACCGCTGGCTCCGACCACGGCGAGAAGCGGGCCGGACGACGCGGAGAGCTTCTCTGCCAGCAGCGCAATGGCCGACGCGAGCCCCACCAAGACATAGACGACGCCGGCGACGAGCAGGGCGCCGAACAGTGCCCGCGGGTACACCTTCGAAGGGTCGCGCACCTCTTCGGCGACGTTGGTCGACGTCTCGAACCCCACGAACGAGTAGTAGGCGATGATGGCGCCGCCCAAGATTGCAAGGCCAGGGGACGACTCGGCGGGGAACTGGGTCACCCGAGAGACGCCGCCGCCGCCTCCGCCGAGCATCAGGCCGACGCACGCAATCACGATGACGAGTCCGGACACCTCGATGACCGTCATCACCAGGTTGCTCTTGAATGACTCGCTGATGCCACGCGCGTTCAGCGCCGCGACGAGCACGAGGAACACCATCGCGGTCGGGATGGTCGGCACGTCGAGGAAGGTCTTCAGATACTGGCCCGCGAAGGCGATGGCGAGGCCGGCGGCACTTGTGACGCCGGCGGCCAGCATGCTTAAGCCGACGATGAACGAGATGATCTGCGACTTGAACGCCCGCCGCGCGAAGATCGCAGCGCCTCCCGCCTTGGGGTACTTCGTCACGAGCTCGGCATAGGAACCGGCGGTGAGCAGCGCCAGCACGAGCGCAAGGGCCAGAGGCGCCCAGAGAGTGCCGCCGACCTCCTTCGAGAGCACGCCCATCAGCGCGTAGATTTCGGCACCGAGCACGTCGCCGAGGATGAACAGAAAGAGTAGTGGCCCGGTGATTCGCTGCTTGAGCTTCGACTTCTCCGTGTCGGCGGGAGGTGCGACGTCGTTCGTGGGGGTGGTCATTCGCATCACGTTTAGAACGTCGTCGCCGTACGAGCCCGGGTGGTTGACAAGGCTTCGGCGGCCCTGGCGGCCCTCCGCGGGCTCGGATGCATGACAGGCTGGTCGCATGACGATCGCCGCGAACACCGACCTGCTCGACCTCACCCGCCGCATCGCCCTGGAGGCGGGGGCCCTGGCGGCCACGCGCCGCGCCGAGGGCGTCGAGGTCGCGGCCACCAAGTCCTCCATCGTCGATGTCGTCACCCTCGCCGACCGAGAGGTCGAGGCGTTCATCCGCTCGGCGATCTCAGATGCACGGCCGGATGACGGCTTCCTGGGTGAGGAGTCGACAGGGTCCGCCGGCAGCTCGGGCCTCACCTGGATCGTCGATCCGATCGACGGAACGGTCAACTACCTCTACGGAATTCCGCAGTACGCGGTGAGCATCGCCGTCGTCGAGGGCGGCGCCGACCCGGCCGAATGGAATGCGCTCGCGGGCTGCGTGGTGAATCCGGCGACCGGAGAGATGTTCACGGCCTCGCAGGGCGGCGGCGCGTATCTCGGGTCGCAGCAGCTGCAGGTCAACTCCGACGTCTCGCTCGAGCAGACGCTGCTGGGCACAGGCTTTTCGTACAGCGCCGACACGCGCACGCGCCAGGGCCAGGTGCTCACCGGCATTCTCGGCCGGGTCCGCGACATTCGCCGGGCCGGATCCGCGTCGCTCGACCTCTGCGCGGTGGCGGCAGGGCGTCTGGATGCCTACGCGGAGCGCGGATTGAACCCCTGGGATCATGCCGCCGGCGCCCTGGTCGTGCGAGAAGCGGGCGGACACGTCGGGGGCTTCGACGGCGCTGCGGAGAGCATCCGGTTTCTGCTCGCGGCCGATGAATCGCTGGCCGTTCAGCTCGAGCCCATCCTGCGCGAACTCTACGCATCCGCCGGCCTCGACTGACGCGCACAACCCGACCTCGCGCGCACAATCGATCCGCTCTGCGCAAATTGTCAGACTGGGGAGTTATCTTCGACAGTCGCGTCTGTGAACCTACTCGAGTTCTTATCCGACGCGTGCTGACCTAGATCCCGAACCGATATTGGAACTACTGCGCCTTGGCTCGTCACAACCCCCGTCCAGATGACCCCTCGTCTGAGACCGACGGTTCGATGCCTGCCACCGACCCAGCGCCCGATTCGCGTCGATCCAGGCGACAGGCCGCTCTCGCTCCTGCCGCCGCTCCCGCTGCCTTGACTCGCAGGGCGGCTCGGGCCGCCGGTACGGCC
>NZ_CAXVWM010000116.1:0-5798 GCF_964263775.1 Agreia sp.
GGCCGTATCATCCTGATCTCGAGTGTCGTCGGCCTCTTCGGGTCGGCCGGACAGGTCAACTACTCGGCGTCGAAGGCCGGCCTCGTCGGAATCGCTCGGTCGATCACCCGCGAACTGGGATCGCGCGGCATCACGGCCAACGTCGTCGCTCCGGGATTCATCGAGACCGACATGACCGCCGCCCTGCCCGAGGCGACCCAGGCGGAGTACCTGAAGTCCATCCCCGCGGGCCGCTTCGCGACGCCGACCGAGGTCGCGCGGGTCGTCGCCTGGCTGGCATCGGATGACGCGGGCTACATCTCGGGTGCGGTCATCCCGGTCGACGGTGGCCTCGGCATGGGCCACTGATCCAAGCCCCGTGGCCTGTCAGCCGCGCAGGCCGAGGGCCGGAAGTACCTGGCTGAGGTCTCGCTCGCTGATCGCGACGTGCGCCGACCGACGAACCAGTGGTCGTGCATCGAAAGCGATCGAAAGCCCTGCCGCCTTCATCATCTCGAGGTCGTTGGCGCCGTCTCCGACTGCCACGGTGCGCGACTGCGGAACGCCGTAGGCGGACGCCCATTCGACGAGCGCCGACGCCTTCGCTTCGGCATCGATCACAGGGCCGCGAACCGTGCCCGTCAACCGACCGTCGTGCACGTCGAGCCTGTTCGCACGCCAGAAGTCGAGTCCGATCTCGTCGGCGAGGTCGTCGAGCAGCTCGTGGAATCCACCCGACACGACGCCCACCACGCTGTTGTGGGCGTGCAGGGTGTCGATCATCTCCGCGGCGCCGGTCGTGAGTCTGATCTGCGCGGCGATGTCCGCCAGCAGGGCCACGTCGAGGCCTACCAGCGTGGCCACCCGGGATCGCAGGCTCTCTTCGAAGTCGAGCTCGCCGCACATGGCGCGTTCGGTGATCTCGGCGACCCGCGCAAGGCTGCCCGCCGCTTCGGCGAGCAGCTCGATGACCTCATTCTCGATCAGGGTCGAATCGACGTCGAGCACCACGAGGAAGCGAGACGACTCGTGTGACACGATCCGTGAATCTATCGGTTGGCGGCCCCGGCTGTACTGAACTGCCTCCGAAGTCAGACTCATGGTTCTACGCGGATTCCCTTTCCTACGACCGTGATGCCCGAATCGGTCACGGTGAATCCGCGCTCTCGATCCCGCGCGGCATCCGTTCCCACCTGGGCTCCGGCTGCAACGACCACGTTCTTGTCCAGAATAGCCCGCTTGACGATGGCGCCCGGCTCGATGTGCACCCGGTCGAACAGCACCGAGTCCTGCACCAGCGCCTCGGATTCGATCGTGGACCACGGACCGACGACGCTTCCCTCGACGCGGGCGCCCGAGATGAGGCAGCCGAGCGAGACGAGCGAACCGAGCGTCGTGCCCGTGTTGCCCTTCGCATCCCGCACGAATTTGGCCGGAGGCGAATTGAGCTGCTGGGTGAAGATCGGCCATTCGCGGTTGTACAGGTTGAAGATCGGCAGTGCCGAGATCAGGTCTTGGTGGGCGTCGTAGAACGAGTCGATCGTTCCCACGTCGCGCCAGTAGTAGCGGTCGCGATCCGTGGCTCCCGGAACCTCGTTGCGCTGCAGGTCGTAGACGCCGGCCAGGCCGCGCTCGACGAAGTCGGGGATGATGTCGCCGCCCATGTCGTGGCTGGAGTCGGGCTTCTCGCCGTCGCGAATGACCGCCTCGATGAGCATGTCCGCATCGAAAACGTAGTTTCCCATCGAGGCGAGCACCTCACCGGGGGAGTCGAGGAGGCCCTTCGCGTTCGTGGGCTTCTCGAGGAACTCCGAGATCTTCGTGGGGTCGTCATCAGACGTCTGGATGACGCCGAACTGGTCGGACAGTTCGATGGGCTGGCGGATCGCCGCCACCGTCGCGCCCAGGCCGGATTCGATGTGGGCGGCGACCATCTGCTCGAAGTCCATGCGATAGACGTGGTCGGCACCGACGACCACCACGATGTCGGGCCGTTCGTCGCCGATGAGGTTGAGGCTCTGCAGAATCGCGTCTGCGGAGCCCGCGAACCAGCGCTTTCCCAGTCGCTGCTGCGCCGGCACCGACGCCACGTAGGAGTCGAGCATCATGGGCAGTCGCCAGGTCTGCGAGACGTGCCGGTCGAGGCTGTGCGACTTGTACTGGGTGAGCACCACGATCTGGCGAAGTCCCGAGTTCACGAGGTTCGACAGGGCGAAGTCGATGAGTCGATAGCTTCCGCCGAACGGCACGCCGGGCTTTGCCCGGTCTGCCGTGAGCGGCATGAGCCGCTTGCCCTCTCCACCAGCCAGGACGATGCCAAATATCTTCTTCGATGCTGCCATGTCCTAACAGTAGAGCCTTGGCGAGGGACTGTACTACGTTCATAGCTGTGCGAGTAGACGTGATATCCCGAGAGTATCCACCCGAGATCTATGGCGGAGCGGGGGTGCACGTCGCCGAGCTCGTCAAGGCGCTTCGCGGCAGTATCGACGTTGTGGTCAGGGCGTTTGGCGAACCCAGGAGCGAGGAGGGGGTGTTCTCCTACTCGACACCCGCGGATCTGGCCGATGCGAATCCGGCACTCAAGACTCTCGGCACCGACCTCGTGATCGCGAACGACGTCGCCGGCGCCGACGTGGTGCACTCGCACACCTGGTATGCGAACGCGGCGGGCCAGATCGCGTCGCGCCTGCACGGCATCCCGCACGTCGTCACGGCGCACTCGCTCGAGCCGCTGAGGCCGTGGAAGGCCGAGCAGCTCGGTGGGGGGTACCGTCTCTCGAGTTGGATCGAGAAGACATCGTTCGAAAGCGCCGACGCCGTCATCGCCGTCAGTCACGGCATGCGCCGCGACATCCTGCGCAGCTATCCCTCCCTCGACCCCGAGCGGGTCAGCGTGGTCTACAACGGCATCGACCTCGAGAAGTGGCACCCCGAGTCCGATGACGACGTGCTCGTCGAGCTCGGCATCGACCCCGCCCGCCCCACCGTGGTCTTCGTCGGACGAATCACCCGCCAGAAGGGACTGCCCTACCTGCTCCGAGCGATCGAGAGGCTGTCGCCCGAGGTGCAGGTCGTGCTGTGCGCCGGCGCGCCGGACACTCCCGAGATTCTGGAGGAGGTCTCCGCGGGGGTCAGGGAACTGCAGAAGACCCGATCCGGAATCGTGTGGATCGACCGCCTGCTCGACACGCGAACCCTGTCGGTCGTGCTCTCGAGCGCCACGGTCTTCGTGTGCCCGTCGGTGTACGAGCCACTCGGCATCGTCAACCTCGAGGCCATGGCCTGCGGGCTTCCCGTCGTCGGAACCGCGACGGGAGGCATTCCCGAGGTCGTCGACGACGGCGTCACGGGAGTTCTCGTGCCGATCGACCAGGTCGACGACGGAACGGGAACGCCGGTCGATCCCGATCGCTTCGTCGCCGACCTGGCATCAGCGCTCACCCGGGTTCTCGACGACCCCGAGCGGGCGCGGGCGATGGGGCGCGCCGGCAGGCTGCGGGCCGAGAGCACCTTCAGCTGGGGCCGAATCGCCATCGAGACAGAGCGGATCTACCGCTCGCTGCTCTGATCACCGGTTAAGCTAGAGCCATGCCCGTGGTACTCCAGCTGTCCGATGTGTCCGTAGTGCGAGACGCAAATCCCATTCTCTCGAACCTCGACTGGACGGTGGAGGGCGACGAACGCTGGGTCATCCTCGGCCCGAACGGTGCCGGAAAGACCACGCTCCTGCAGATCGCGGCGGCCATGAGCCACCCGTCGAGCGGAACCGCGACGGTTCTCGACGGCAAGCTGGGCCAGGTCGACGTCTTCGAACTCCGCCCGCGCGTCGGGTTTGCATCGAGTGCCATGGCACGACGGTTTCCCGTTGACGAGACGGTGCTCAACGTCGTTCTCACCGCGGCCTACTCGGTCACGGGCCGATGGAACGAGGACTACGACGACGTCGATCTGCGCCGCGCGCAGCGGGTGCTCGCCGAGTGGAAGCTCGATCATCTGGAGAACAGGCTCTTCGGTTCGCTGAGCGACGGAGAGCAGAAGCGTGTGCAGATCGCGCGCTCGGTCATGACCGACCCGGAACTCCTGCTTCTCGACGAGCCGGCCGCCAGTCTCGACCTGGGTGCGCGAGAGGAACTGCTGCAATTGCTCGGCGGCTACGCCAGTTCGGACGAGTCGCCGGCGATCGTCATGGTCACGCACCACGTCGAAGAGATTCCCCGGGGCTTCACCAACGCCCTGCTGGTGGCAGGCGGTCGCATCGTGGCGGCGGGTCCCCTCTCCGAGGTCCTCACCGAGAACAACCTCGAGGCCACCTTCGGCCTTCCCATCACCCTGACAGAGATCGACGGCCGGTACTCCGCCCGGGCCGCCTGACGGTAGGCCCGACTCTCGCGATTCTCTGCTAGAGTTGACCGCTGGTCGGGTCGCCGCTGCAGTGCGCCGTGCGCGTGCCAGGCCGAACAGACTTTTTCGCATCACTCGTATCTCAAAGGACACACCATGAAGACAGACACCCACCCGAACTACGCTCCGGTTGTCTTCCGCGATCTCGCCTCCGGCGCGACCTTCCTGACCCGTTCGACGGTCGGCAGCTCGAAGACCATCGAGTGGGAAGACGGAAACACTTACCCGGTCATCGACGTCGAGATCTCGAGTGAGTCGCACCCGTTCTACACGGGCAAGCAGCGCATCATGGACTCGGCCGGCCGCGTAGAGAAGTTCAACAGCCGCTACAAGGGCTTCGGCGCTTAGTCCGCACACGAATTTTACGAAAGGCCGGGAGCGAATGCGCTCTCGGCCTTTTTCGTGGACTCAGCCGACGGGCCAGGCGGTTCGAGCCGTGAACTCGGGATTGCGCGTGCGACGCATGTACTCCTGGAAATTCTCGGCCTGCTCGCGGAACCAGTCGACCTGCATGTCGTGCAGTTCGTGGATGGCCAGGGCCGACACGACGTCGTGCTTCTGCGCGAGCGCCTGCGCCACGCGACCGGCCGCTATCGCATCGGCTCCGGCGTCGTGGGCATCGAGAAGCTCGACGCCGTAGACCACGGCCGCCGCCTCGAGAGTGCGCTTGCCCTTGCGGTAACGATCGACCGCCTTGTCGATGACGAGCGGATCGACGATGGGCGCGGGTAAGTCGAGAGGGTCGATGCCGTAGCGCACCGCCTCGTGGTGCAACAGGGTGAGGTCGTAGGGTGCGTTGTAGATGACGAGGGGAACACCCTCGGTGAGAAGTGCACGCAGCGCGTCGACGATCTCGTACACGACGAGGGCTGCAGGGCGCCCGTCTGCGACGGCCCTCTCCGTGGTGATGCCGTGCACGGCAGTCGCCTGCTCGGGGATCGCGACGCCGGGACTCGCGAGCCAGTCGAGGCGCGACACCGGATGCCCGTCGGCACCGATGACGCTCACATTCGCCGTGACGATGCGGCTGGTCTGCACGTCGATGCCGGTGGTCTCGAGGTCGAAGACGGCGAGGCGGTGCCACCACGCGGCGGATGCCGCACCCTCGACCTCACCGGCGAGTTCGACGGTCGCGGCGTCGGCGATGAGCACGGCGTCGTCGGAGAGGCTGAACAATTCGGGCTGCACTGAATCTGTCACGACTCGAACTCTACCGGCCACCCCCGACGCTGCCCGCGTGCGGCCGGGCATCAGAAGCAGCGCGCGACCTGACTCCGTCGCCGTCTCTGCGCGCGTGCGTTTTCTAGCCAACGAGTCGCGGGGGGCCCGGCAGCCCCAACCCCCCGCCCGGGGGGGGGCCCCCGCCCCCCCACAACCCCCCGTGAACCGACCCCCCCCGACCAGAGCCCCCCCCC
>NZ_CAXVWM010000117.1:0-72791 GCF_964263775.1 Agreia sp.
GTCGGGCTTCGCCTACAACGAGACGGACCTGCGCCGCATCGGCGGTGCGGGCCTTCGCGACTCGCCGACCACCGAGGTGCTCCTCGAGGAATCGATCCTCGGCTGGAAGGAGTACGAGCTCGAGCTCATGCGCGACACGGCCGACAACACGGTCGTGGTGTGCTCGATCGAGAACGTCGACCCCGTCGGTGTGCACACCGGCGACTCGATCACCGTCGCCCCGGCACTCACGCTGACCGACCGCGAGTACCAGAACCTCCGCAACATCGGCATCGACATCATCCGGGCCGTCGGCGTCGACACCGGCGGCTGCAACATCCAGTTCGCGATCGACCCCGCGAACGGCCGCGTCATCGTGATCGAGATGAACCCGCGTGTGTCGCGCTCGAGCGCACTGGCGTCGAAGGCGACCGGGTTCCCGATCGCGAAGATCGCGGCGAAGCTGGCCATCGGCTACCACCTCGACGAGATTCCGAACGACATCACCAAGGTCACTCCCGCCTCGTTCGAGCCGACGCTCGACTACGTGGTCGTGAAGGTTCCCCGCTTCGCGTTCGAGAAGTTCCCGGCGGCCGACACCACCCTCACGACCACCATGAAGTCGGTCGGCGAGGCGATGGCCATCGGCCGCAATTACAGCCAGGCCCTGCAGAAGGCCCTGCGGTCGCTGGAGAAGCGCGGCTCGTCGTTCCACTGGGAGCCGCTCGACGCATCCAAAGACGAATTGCTGGCCCTGGCCGGCGTGCCCACCGACGGCCGCATCGTCACCGTGCAGCAGGCGCTGCGCGCCGGTGCCACCGCCGAAGAGGTCTTCGAGTGCACCAAGATCGACCCCTGGTTCATCGACCAGATCGTGCTGATCAACGAGGTCGCCGAGGCCATCGCCTCGAGCGAGAACGCCGACACGAACATGTTCGTGCTGGCGAAGGAGCACGGATTCTCCGACGCGCAGATCGGGGCGCTCCGCGGCTTTGGCGAGAACGAGGTGCGCGAGGTGCGCCACATCCTGGGCGTGCGCCCCGTCTTCAAGACCGTCGACACCTGCGCGGGCGAGTTCCCGGCGCTCACGCCGTACCACTACTCGAGCTACGACTTCGAGACCGAGGTCGAGCCGTCGGACCGCCGCAAGGTCGTCATCCTCGGCTCGGGCCCGAACCGCATCGGCCAGGGGGTCGAGTTCGACTACTCCTGCGTGCACGCGTCGTTCGCCCTGAGCGACGCGGGCTTCGAGACGATCATGATCAACTGCAACCCCGAGACCGTGTCGACCGACTACGACACCAGCGACCGCCTCTACTTCGAGCCGCTGACCCTCGAAGACGTGCTCGAGGTCATCCACGCCGAGAGCTCATCGGGTGAGCTCGTGGGAGTGGTCGTGCAGCTCGGCGGCCAGACCGCTCTCGGCCTCGCCAAGGGCCTCAAGGCGGCGGGCGTGCCGATCCTCGGAACCACGCCCGAGGCCATCGACCTCGCAGAGGAGCGCGGCCTCTTCTCGAAGATCCTCGATGACGCGAAGCTGCTCGCCCCGAAGAACGGAACCGCGAGCGACTTCAGAGGCGCAGTCACCATCGCCGAAGACATCGGATACCCGGTGCTCGTGCGCCCCTCCTATGTTCTCGGGGGGCGCGGCATGGAGATCGTCTACGACTCCCCGTCGCTCGAGGACTACTTCTCGCGCATGGCAGGCCAGGGCATCATCGATCCGGCCCACCCGCTGCTCGTCGACCGCTTCCTCGACGACGCGATCGAGATCGACGTCGACGCCCTCTACGACGGCCACGAACTCTACGTCGGCGGCATCATGGAGCACATCGAGGAGGCGGGCATCCACTCGGGTGACTCGAGTTGCACGCTTCCCCCGGTCACCCTCGGCCGCGAGGTCATCGACAGGGTGCGAACCGCGACGCTCGCCATCGCCGAGGGCATCGGCGTGCAGGGCCTCCTCAACGTGCAGTTCGCCATCGGCCAGGGCATCCTCTACGTTCTCGAAGCCAACCCGCGCGCCTCACGCACGGTGCCGTTCGTGGCGAAGGCCCTGGGCATCCCGCTGGCCAAGGCCGCGTCGCGCATCATGGTCGGCACGACGATCGCCGAACTGAAGGCCGAGGGCATGCTGCCCGTCGTCGACGGCTCGATCGTTCCGCTCGACTCGCCGATCGCCGTCAAGGAGGCCGTGCTGCCGTTCAAGCGCTTCCGCACGAAAGACGGTCTCATCGTCGACTCGCTGCTGGGCCCCGAGATGCGATCGACCGGCGAGGTCATGGGCATCGACCGCGACTTCCCGCGCGCGTTCGCCAAGAGCCAGGAGGCCGCGTACGGCGGCCTGCCCACCTCGGGCACCGTCTTCGTCTCGGTGTCCGATCGCGACAAACGCGCCATCGTGCTGCCGGTTCTGCGCCTGCTCGAGCTGGGCTTCGACATTCTCGCGACCGGGGGCACAGCCGAGGTGTTGAACCGCAACGGAATCACGGCCCGCATCGTGCGCAAGTTCAGCGAGGGCGGGTCGTCCGACTCCCTGGAGCCCACCGTCGTCGACCTCATCAACCGCGATGAGGTCGACATCGTCGTGAACACGCCGAGCGGTTCGAGCGCCCGCGCCGACGGCTACGAGATCCGCGCCGCGGCCGTCGCGGCCGACAAGCCCCTCTTCACCACGATTGCTCAGCTGGGGGCCGCGGTGGCCTCATTCGAGGCCACCCGCGAAGGTTTCGACGTCTCGAGCCTGCAGGAGTACGCCATCGCGAGGGCGGGCCGCCTGTGACCCGGTCGTTCGGGCAGCGCCTGCAGACGAGCATCGCGCGGTTCGGGCAGCTGTGCGTCGGCATCGATCCGCATGATTTTCTGCTGGATGCGTGGGGCCTGCCCCGCACGGTGGCCGGCCTGCGCGAGTTCGGGCTGAGGGTGGTGGATGCCGCGCACGGCACGCTCGGCATCGTCAAACCGCAGGTGGCGTTCTTCGAGGCCTTCGGCTCGGCCGGGTTCGCCGCCCTCGAAGAGATCATCGCTACGGCGAGGAGCGCCGGGCTCCTCGTGATCGCCGATGCGAAACGCGGCGATATCGGCTCGAGCGTCGAGGCGTACGGTGAGGCCTGGCTGAAGCCCGGATCTCCGCTCGAAGCCGACGCGGTGACCCTCGCGGCGTACGCGGGCACGGGTTCCCTCACGGGGGTGTTCGAGCTCGCCCGGCTGCACGGCAAAGGGGCGTTCGTGCTCGCGGCCACGTCGAATCCGGAGTCGCACGGCGTGCAGTCGGCGACGATATCTGCCGGCGACCGCCGGGGATCAACCGTCGCGGGCCTCGTCGCCACCGAGATCGACGAGTGGAACAGAACCCGACCCGGCGCCGACACCGGAGAAAGCAGCGCTCTCGGTAGCATCGGAGTCGTGCTCGGCGCAACGAAGAACCTTCTCGACTACGGCGTCGATGTGCGCAACCTCGGAGACACCGCACCGAGGATGCCCGTGCTCGCCCCCGGCTTCGGCCACCAGGGAGCGCAGTTCGCTCGTCTCCGCCCGATCTACGGCCCGCTCGCGGCCGGCACCATCGTCAGCACGTCGAGATCGGCCCTGTCTTCAGGACCATCCGACCTCAGAAAGACGCTCGCCGACCAGGCGGACCAACTAGCCGGAGCCCTGTCATGACCGTTCCCGATGTCGACCGAGCCGCGGGATCCCGGGCGGCCATCGCCGCCCGGCGCGCCCGAGCAGCCATCAAGAAGGCCGTGACCGAGCAGCGTCGCAGCGCGACGGGCGTTCTCGACCGTGCGACGTCGCATCCGCACAGCCTTGAAGCGGGCATGCGCGTGACCGATCTGCTGCAGGGCATCCCCGGGCTGGGACGCGTGCGTATCGAGCGGGTCATCGAGCGCCTCTCGATCTCGCCCAGCAAGCGTCTGGGCGGTCTCGGGGCGCTGCAGCGCGACAGACTGCGGGAGTACCTGGTGAAGCGGGCTCCGTTCTCGGGCGACGAGACCGCCTCGCGGCTCGTGGTGCTCGCCGGCCCCACCGCGGTGGGCAAGGGAACCGTGTCGACCTGGATCAGAGAGAACGTGCCCGGAGTGCTGCTCTCGGTCTCGGCCACGACGCGGGCCCCCCGCCCGGGCGAGGTCGACGGCATCAGCTACTTCTTCGTCGATGACGCCGAGTTCGACCGGATGATCGCGGCCGGCGAATTCCTCGAATGGGCCGTCGTGCACAACTCGTCGCGGTACGGCACGCCCCGCGCGCCGATCGAGAAAGCGCTGTCCGAGGGCCGGAGCGTGCTGCTCGAGATCGACATCCAGGGCGCCCGACAGGTTCGCGAGGCCATGCGCGAGGCACGACTCGTCTTCCTGCTGCCTCCCAGTTGGGCCGAACTCGTTCGCCGGCTCACCGGACGCGGCACGGAGACGAACGAGGAGCAGGAGCGTCGACTGGCGACCGCCGAGGTCGAGTTGGCCGCGCAGAACGAATTCGACTATCTCATCGTGAACAACGACGTCGAGACGGCCGCACGTGACGTCGTGGAACTCATGCAGTAGACTCGTGTACTTGTGCACAGAAGTCCGCACCTCGATGCACACCGTTTTTCTCTACCCGGCCGGCGAGGCCACTCAAGGAGCATGACCATGGTCAACAGGGCACAGGGCATCATCGATCCCCCCATCGACGAACTGCTGTCGAAGGTCGAATCCAAGTACGCGCTCGTGATCTTCGCATCCAAGCGCGCCCGCCAGATCAACGACTACTACGCAGACCTGCACGAGGGAAGCCTCTTCGACAACGTCGGACCGCTGGTCGATTCGACCATCGATGACAAGCCCCTCTCGGTCGCCATGCACGAGATCAACGAAGACAAGCTCACGGTCAAGCCCGTCGCGGCGACCGAGTAGCAGCAGCGAATGCAGGTCCGTTTCCCGGGCTGTGGTCGGGTTCAGACCCGCACAGCCGGGGGAGCGGATTCTTTCGTTAATGACGCGGGTTTCGGCACAGGGGCACAACTGACATGACACAACTGAGATGACACAACCGCAGAAGAGACTGCGCATCGTGGTGGGCATCACGGGCGGCATCGCGGCATACAAGGCCGTGGGCGTCGTGCGCGCGTTCGTGCTGGCGGGCCACGAGGTGCAGGTCGTCGCCACAGAACACGCCCTCCGATTCGTCGGCAAGCCCACGCTCGAGGCCATCTCGCGCAACGTCGTGCACACAGACCTCTACGAGGCGGTCGCCGAGGTGCGACACGTCTCGATCGGGCAGTCGGCCGACCTCATCGTCATCGCCCCCGCCACGGCCAATTCCCTCGCCAAGCTGGCGGCGGGCCTCGCCGACGATCTGCTCGGCAACACCGTCCTCGCGTCGAAGGCGCCCATCGTCGTCGCCCCCGCCATGCACACGGAGATGTGGCAGAACGCGGCCACGGTCGCGAACGCGGCCATGCTCGCCGCGCGCAGCTTCCATTTCGTCGGCCCGGCGAGCGGCCAGCTCACCGGCACGGATTCGGGCGCCGGGCGGATGGCCGAGGTCGACGACATCGTCGCCGCATCCCTGGCCGTCGCGGCCGCGAATGAGGCCGTACGCCACGACCTGCACGGCGTTCGTATCCTCGTGACCGCCGGCGGAACCCGGGAGCCGCTCGACCCCGTGCGTTTTCTCGGCAACCGTTCGAGCGGCAGGCAGGGCACGGCCCTGGCCCAGGCCGCCGCCGCGCGCGGGGCGAGCGTCACCCTCATCGCCGCCCATGTCGAGGTGCCGCTTCCCGAGACCGTCACCGTCGTCTCGGTCGAGACCACGGCCCAGTTGGCCGACGCCGTCGAGGCCGAGGCGCCCGCGCACGACGCCATCATCATGGCGGCCGCGGTGGCAGATTACCGGCCGGCCACCGTCTCGAACGCGAAGATCAAGAAAGACGCGGTCGGCGACATCTTGACGCTCGAGCTGGTGAAGAATCCCGACATCCTCGCCGCCGCCGCAGCCGCAGCCCGCGCCGACCAGCTCGTGATCGGTTTCGCGGCCGAGACCGCCGACACAGACGAGGATCTCCTCGCACTCGGCCGATCCAAGATCGCGCGCAAGGGCTGTGACTTGCTCGTCGTGAACCGGGTCGGCTGGACGGAGGGTTTCGCCACGGAGGGAAACGCCGTGACGGTCCTCGACCGCGCCGGGTCTATAGTGATCGAGGCCCGGGGCAGCAAGCTGTCGGTGGCCGATGAGATCCTGTCTGTGCTTGCCGAGCGACTGCTCGAAGACAGGCACCGCAATCCCTCAGAACTCCCTGGAGCACCATGACGAGCCTTCGCCTCTTCACGTCCGAGTCCGTCACCGAAGGACACCCCGACAAGATCTGCGACCAGATCTCCGACAGCATCCTCGATGCCCTGCTCGAGGTAGACCCGTTCAGTCGCGTCGCCGTCGAGACGCTCGTCACCACCGGCCTCGTGCACGTCGCCGGCGAGGTCACGACGTCTGGCTACGTCGACATCCCCACTATCGTGCGCGAGAAGGTGTCGTCGATCGGCTACACGTCGAGCGACGTCGGATTCGACGGCGCCAGTTGCGGAGTCTCGGTCTCGATTGGCGCCCAGTCGCCCGAGATCGCCGCCGGCGTCGACAACGCGTGGGAGAACCGCCAGGGCGAGTCGCGCACCGATCCGTTCGACCTGCAGGGTGCCGGCGACCAGGGAATCATGTTCGGTTTCGCCACCACCGAGACACCTCAGCTCATGCCGCTGCCCATCTGGCTCGCGCACCGACTGGCCGAGCGCCTGGCCGACGTGCGCAAGACCGGCCAGCTCGACTACCTGCGACCCGACGGCAAGACCCAGGTCACCATCGGCTACGACGGCATCGTGCCGAAGACCATCGAGACGGTCGTGCTCTCGACCCAGCACACCGAGTCTGTGACCAACGCCGACCTCTTCCACGACATCGAAGAGCTCGTCATCAAGCCGGTGCTCGCCGACAGCAACCTCGATTCCCGGTCGGCCGACTTCCTCATCAATCCGACCGGCAGGTTCGTCGTGGGCGGTCCGCAGGGCGACGCCGGGCTCACCGGCCGCAAGATCATCGTCGACACCTACGGGGGCGCGTCCCGCCACGGCGGTGGCGCCTTCAGCGGCAAAGACCCGTCGAAGGTCGACCGGTCGGCCGCCTATGCCATGCGATGGGTCGCCAAGAACGCAGTCGCCGCCGGTTTCGCCGACAGGCTCGAGGTGCAGGTCGCCTACGCCATCGGAAAGGCCGCACCCGTCGGCCTCTACGTCGAGACCTTCGGAACCGGAAAGCTACCCGACGACCGCATCATCGACGCGATCACCGAGGTCTTCGACCTGCGCCCGGCGGCCATCATCCAGCACCTCGACCTGCTTCGGCCGATCTACGGAGCCACCGCCACGTACGGGCACTTCGGTCGCGAACGTGCCGATTTCACGTGGGAGAGGCTCGATCGTGTCGCCGACCTGCAGGCCGCAGCACGCATCTAGGTGATGGCAGCGCAGACCGCGCACGAGCCGCAGCTCATAGCCCGGGTGATGCTCGAATCCACCCTGCCGCAGCTCGACCGGCTCTTCGACTACGCCGTGCCGAGCGCACTGCTCGAGCAGGCGAGACCCGGCGTCCGCGTCAAGGTCCCGCTCCGTTCCGCAGGCCGCATAGCGCGCGGCTATATCGTCGAGACCACCGAAGCGGTCGAGTACCCCGGCGCGCTCAGCGAGATCGACGAAGTCATTTCGCCGGTGCCCGTTCTGACGAACGACGTCTGGAATCTCGCCCGGCGGGTGTCGGAGCGCGCGGCGGGCAGCGCGAGCGACGTCGTGCGGCTGGCCGTACCTCCCCGGCAGGTGCGGGTCGAGAAGGCGTGGCAACTCGAGCAGCAGGGCGTGAATCCTTCGACCGAATACCGGGCCAACCCGACGGTGACCGGATACGGCGCCCAGGTGCTCGACCGCGCGCTCGAAGAGGGCAGACGCGTCGCCGTGGCGGCCATTCCCGCCGTACACGAGGTGTCGCCGGGCGTCTGGATCGGTCGCTGGGCCGTCACCCTCGCCGAGGCGGCCGCTCGAACGCTCGCATCCGGCCGCAGCGCCATCCTGGCCGTGCCCGACTATCGCGATCAGCATCAGATCATGCAAGCCCTCGCCGTACTCGTGCCCCTCGACAGGGTCTCCCAACTCGACGCCCGCCAGTCGAACGCCGACCGGTACCGGGCCTTTCTTCGGTGCCTCGAAGAGGCGCCCCGGGTCATCGTGGGCAACCGCTCGGTCGTCTACGCTCCCGCGGAGAGGCTCGGACTCATCGCCGTCTGGGACGACGCCGACCCCCTCCACAACGAGCCCCTCAGCCCCTACGCGTCGACCCGCGACGTGGCGCTCGTGCGCCAGGAGCAGTCCGGCTGTGCGCTGCTCTTCGCCTCCCATTCGCGCAGCACCTGGCTCGAACGTCTGGTCGAGATCGGGTACGTGACACCGTTCGCCCCCGACCCGGCGGTGCTTCCCCACGTCGTTCCCACGGCCGACCAGCCGGGCTCCGAGGCTGCAGCGCACGCGCGCATCCCGTCTGCCGCGTACAACACGGCCCGGCGCGCGCTCGAAGACGGCCCCGTACTCGTTCAGGTGGCCCGCCCGGGCTACGTCCCCGTACTGGCGTGCCAAGACTGTCGAACTCCGGCGCGCTGCCGAGTCTGCGAAGGCACCCTCCGACTCGGCGGCGCCGGTCAGACGCCGTCGTGCGAACTGTGCGGTGCGATCGCCGCCGACTGGCACTGCCGACACTGCGAGTCCACACGCATCCGTCTCGTCACCGCGGGAACGTCTCGCACGGCAGAAGAGCTGGGCCGGGCTTTTCCGGGAATTCGGGTCATCGTCTCCGACGGCGAGAGGCCGCAGCTCACCGTCGATGCCCGGCCTGCACTCGTCGTCGCCACCCGGGGCGCGGAGCCGGTCGCCAATGGCGGATACCGGGCCATCCTGCTGCTCGACGGCGAGCGCATGCTCGCACGCGAGTCGCTGACCGTCGCCGAGGACTGCCTCCGGTGGTGGTCGAACGCCATCGCCCTGGCGGCACCGCGCGCACCGGCGGTCATCGTGGGCGTCGGGGGAGCACTGGCCCGAGCTCTCGTCACATGGAGCCAGCATCGATTCACCGCCGCCGAGCTCCCCGACAGGCGCGCGCTTCGGTTTCCGCCCATGGTTCGCCTCGCCACGGTCACCGGCCGCGCAGAGACCGTCGAGCAGGCGATCTCAACACTGCCCGATTCGGTACCCGATCATGAAACGGCGACAATTGACGTGTTGGGCCCCGTCGATGCCGGCGACGGCCTCGTTCGGGCCACGATTCGGTTCGACTACGCGTTCGGTGCCGAGGTCGCGCGCAGTCTTCGCTCGTCGATCATCCGCAATGCGACCGGTCGAACGAAGCGCCAGACGAGCAAGGCGACCGGCACCAAGACCAGCTTCAGGCCCCCGCCTGTGCTGAGGGTTCGATTCGACGACACGGAGGTCCTGGAATGAAAATCGTCTTCGCGGGCACTCCCGCCGTCGCCCTTCCGACACTCGAGCTGCTCGCGCGCGGTCACGAGATCGCGTCGGTCATCACGCGCGAAGACGCGCTTCAGGGGCGAAAGCGCGTGCTCACCCCGTCTCCGGTCGCGGCCCGGGCGGTCGAGCTCGGCATCCCGAGCATCCGGGCGAACAGACTCGACGACATCGTCACGGAACGGGTGGCCGACCTGCAGCCCGACCTCGGCGTGATCGTGGCCTACGGGGGCCTTGTGCGCAGTCCGCTGCTCGAGACACCCCGCCTCGGCTGGATCAACCTGCACTTCTCGCTTCTTCCCCGCTGGCGCGGAGCAGCGCCGGTGCAGTGGTCGATTCTGAGCGGGGACACCGACGGAGGAGCCACCGTGTTCCAGCTCGTGGCCGCGCTCGACGCGGGGCCGGAGTTCGCGCGCGTCGTTCGACCCATCGGCGCCCACGAGACGTCGGGCCATCTTCTCGAGGCGCTGTCCCATGACGGGGCGGCGCTCACCCTGAAGGTCGTCGATGACCTGCAGGCCGGTACCGCTCGCGCGCTCGAGCAGCACGGCGACGTCACCCTGGCCCCGAAGATCACCCTCGAACACGCCCGCATCGACTGGGCCCACGACGCCGACGCCGTGTTCCGTCGCATCCGGGCCACCACGCCCGAGCCGGGTGCCTTCTCGATCATCGACGGGCTCCGGGTCAAAATCCTCGAGGCCGCTCCCGCCTACGAGACCGCGGCGCTGCGCCCCGGCGTGCTCGGGGGCGACGGAGCCCGAGTGCTGATCGGCACGGCCAGCACACCCATCGAACTGCTCCGAGTGCAACCCGCGGGCAAGAAGCCCATGCCGGCGACCGCTTGGTGGCGGGGTCTCGACGCCGCGCAGTCGCACAGCGCCGACAGTTCCGCGTCCGGCGCCACCATCACCGGCGCCTCAGGCACCGGCACCGCAATCACCGACAGATTCGGCACCCCATGAGCTCGCGACCCACCCCGTCTTCGATAGTGCAGCCCGCGCGTCGCATCGCGCTCGAGGTGATCACCGCCGTGCGCGTCGACGACGCCTACGCCAACCTGTTGCTCCCCACCAAACTGGCCAGGGCCAGGCTTCAGACCAATGACGCGGCCCTCGCGACCGAACTCACCTACGGCACGCTGCGCATGCGCGGCTACTACGACAGGGTCATCGCCCTCGCGGCCGCGCGCCCGGTCGACAAGATCGACCCGGTCGTGCTCGACGTACTCGAACTGGCCGTTCACCAGCTGCTCGGCATGCGCGTGGCGCGCCACGCCGCGGTCAACGAGTCAGTCGAGCTCGCCCGCCTCGTGAGCTCGCGCTCGGCCACGGGATTCGTCAACGGCGTGCTGCGCACCATCACCCGCACCGAACCCGACGCGTGGCGTGACCGGGTGATCGCCGATGCGAAAGACGACGACACACGCCTCGCCGCAGAGTACTCGCACCCGACCTGGATCATCCGCGCGTTCCGCCGTTCGCTGACGGCGTCGGGAGTTTCATCAGGCGATCTCGAGAACGAGCTTCGCGATCTGCTCGAGGCGGATAACGTTCCTCCGCGCCTGGGGCTCGTGGCGTTGCCCGGACTGGCCGATCGATCGGAGATCACGGTTCCGGGGCGCACGACCCGCCGCTCTCCTATCGGCTTCTCCGCCACCGGGGGAGACCCCAGCGACATCGCCGAGGTGCGCGCGGGAACCGTGCGCGTGCAAGACGAGGGGTCGCAGCTCGCAGCCCTCGCGCTCAGCCGTGCCGCCGACATCGCCCCGGGTGAGAAGTGGCTCGACCTCTGCGCCGGGCCAGGAGGCAAGTCCGCCGTGTTGGCCGCCGAGGCGCGCCTGGGCGCAGCGGTCCTCACCGCCAACGAACCCGTCCCGGCGCGAGCCCAGCTGGTGAGAAATGCCCTCGAGGCCATCGACGATCCGCCTGAGGTCTGGCAACTCGACGGCACGACCATCGGTGCCGTGCAACCGGAGTCGTTCGATCGCATCCTCGTCGATGCGCCCTGCACCGGGTTGGGCGCACTGCGACGACGGCCCGAGGCACGCTGGCGCAAGAGTCCGCGCGACGTGGCCGACCTCGTCGAGCTGCAGCAGCGACTCATCGACTCGGCGGTCGAGGCGCTGCGTCCCGGCGGCATCCTGGCCTATGTCACCTGCTCGCCGCATGTGGCCGAAACCCGCGGGCAGGTGGTCGGCGCGTTGTCCCGCTGGGGTGACCGCCTCACCGCACTCGACACCCGAGCCGTCATCGAGGCGATCTCGGGCAGCGAGGCCCAGGCCGCCGAAGCATCGCAGGTGCAGCTCTGGCCTCACATCGACGAGACCGATGCGATGTTCATCGCACTCTTTCGCAAGGCGGCCGACCGGCGGTGAGCCGAACCCATGCGCCTCGGCGCACTGGCTAGGCTGATCGGTATGCCCGTGCGTATCAATCCCAGCATCCTGGCCGCCGACTTCGCCCATCTCGCGACGGAACTCGACCGAATCGCGTCTGCGGATGCGGTGCACGTCGATGTCATGGACAACCATTTCGTGCCGAATCTGACGTTCGGCGTCCCCGTGGTCGAGCGGCTTCTCCAGGTGACCGAGCTTCCGCTCGACATGCACCTGATGATCACCGACGTCGATCGCTGGGCGCCGACGTTCGCCGAGCTCGGCGTCTTCTCGGTCACCTTCCATGCCGAGGCCACAGACGAGCCGGTCACATTGGCTCGTCGCCTCCGGCAGATCGGCGCACGTGCCGGGCTCGCCATCAAACCCGGCACCCCGGTCGAGCCCTACCTCGACGTGCTCGGCGAGTTCGACCAGCTTCTGGTCATGACGGTCGAGCCGGGCTTCGGCGGGCAATCGTTCATGCCCGAGACGATGAACAAGCTGGTCACCGCACGCGAGGTCGCGTCGCGTACGGGGCTCGACATCTGGCTGCAGGTCGACGGCGGCATCAACGACGAGACAATCGAGGTCGCTGCCCGTGCGGGAGCCGACACCTTCGTCGCGGGCTCGAGCGTGTTCGGCGCCGACGACGCGGGCGCCCAGGTTCAGCTGCTTCGCGACACGGCACTCCAGCACACGCACGTCGCCTAAACTGCTGACGTGAAGACTTTCGATGAGCTGTTCTCCGAGCTGAGCGCGAAGGCGCTCGAGCGTCCAGACGGCTCGGGCACCGTGCGCGAACTCGACGCCGGTGTGCATTTCATCGGCAAGAAGATCGTCGAAGAAGCCGCAGAGGTCTGGATGGCCGCGGAATACGAATCCGACGACGAGCTGGCCGCCGAGATCTCGCAGCTGCTGTATCACCTGCACGTGCTGCTCCTGGCAAAAGGACTGACGCCGGCCGACGTGTACCGACATCTGTGAGCACGGCTCCCACCCGTTCGTTCTCATAGCTGCCCAGACAGTGCGTGCTCTTCGCCTGCCGAAACCTCGAAAGACTCCTATGCTCAAGATCGCGGTGCCCAACAAGGGCTCCCTGTCCGAAACCGCCGTGCAGATGCTTGCCGAGTCGGGGTACCAGACCCGACGCGACACACGAGAACTGCACCTCGTCGATGAACGCAACGGCGTGGAGTTCTTCTATCTCCGCCCCCGCGACATCGCCACCTACGTCGGCAGCGGTGCCCTCGACATCGGCATCACGGGGCGCGACCTGCTCCTCGACTCCGAGTCGCCCGCCCGCGAGATCGCCTCACTTCAATTCGGCGAGTCGACATTCCGCTTCGCGGGTCCGGATGGCGACTTCAGCGAGGTGTCCGAACTCGAGGGCCGGCGGGTCGCGACCAGCTACCCGGGCCTGGTGAAAGCCTTCCTGGCCGGGCACTCCGTCTCTGCCACACTCGTGCGTCTCGATGGCGCCGTCGAGTCGGCCGTGCGCCTCGGAGTCGCGGACGCCGTGGCCGACGTGGTGTCGACCGGATCGACGCTGAAGAAGGCCGGTCTCACCATCTTCGGCCCCATCATCCTCGAATCCTCCGCCGTCGTGATCTCGTCGGGAGTCGACAAGCCCGGCGCCGACACGTTGCTGCGTCGACTGCAGGGCGTTCTGGTCGCGCGCCAGTACGTGCTGATGGACTACGACGTTCCGCTTTCGGAGCTAGACGTCGCCGCCGCGATCACGCCCGGACTCGAGTCGCCCACGATCTCACCCCTCCGCGATCCCGACTGGGTCGCCGTGAGGTCCATGGTTCCGCTGGCAGACACCAACCAGGTGATGGACGCCCTGTACGACGTCGGAGCACGCGCGATCCTCGTCAGTCCGATCCACGCCGCTCGCATCTGACCATGGGCGTCGCCGTTCGTGTGATTCCCTGTCTCGACGTGGCCGCGGGCCGCGTGGTGAAGGGCGTCAAGTTCGAGAATCTGCGAGACGCCGGGGATCCCGTCGAACTCGCCCGAAGCTATGCCGAGCAGGGCGCCGACGAACTCACCTTTCTCGACGTGACGGCAACGGTCGACGACCGCTCGACGACCTACGACGTGGTTCGCAAGACCGCGGAACAGGTCTTCATCCCCCTCACGGTCGGCGGGGGAGTGCGATCGGCCGACGACGTGGCCCGGCTCCTCGCATCCGGGGCCGACAAGATCGGCGTGAACAGCGCGGCCATCGCCAGGCCCGCACTGATCGACGAGATCGCCGACAGGTTCGGTGCCCAGGTCATCGTGCTCTCGCTCGACATCAAACGCAGCGACACGGTGCCCTCGGGCTTCGTCGTCACGACGCACGGCGGCCGCCGCGAGTCGAAACTCGACGCCCTCGACTGGGCTGCCGAGGCGATCAGGCGCGGCGCGGGCGAGCTGCTGGTCAATTCAATCGATGCCGACGGCACCAAAGACGGCTTCGACCTCGAGCTCATCGGCGTGCTGCGGTCGATCAGCCGCGTGCCCGTGATCGCATCAGGCGGCGCCGGCAGGCTCGAGCACTTTGCCGAGGCGGTGCGAGCCGGCGCCGACGCCGTGCTCGCCGCATCCGTCTTCCACAACCGTGAACTGACCATCGGCCAGGTCAAAGACGAACTCAGACGAGACGGAGCCCTGATCCGATGACCCAGCCAGATTCGACGACCCAGCCAGATTCGACGACCCAGCCAGCAGACGATGTCGCCGCGATCCTCGCGCGCGCACAATTCGCGGCCGACGGACTCCTGCCCGCGATCATCCAGCAGTGGGACACGAAAGAAGTTCTTATGCTGGGCTACATGAACGCCGAAGCGCTGCGTCGCACCCTCACCGAGGGCCGTGTCACCTTCTGGTCGCGGTCCCGCCAGGAGTTCTGGAGAAAGGGCGACACGTCGGGCCACGCGCAGTACGTGCGCGGGGCGGCACTCGACTGCGACGACGACACGCTCCTGGTGCAGGTCGAACAGGTCGGTGCCGCCTGCCACACGGGCGCCAGGGCGTGTTTCGACGTCGATCCCCTCGAACCCGTGCTCGGCTCAGCGGGGGAGTCGGCGTGATCGGCGGGCGCGTGTCCTCGACCACACGAACGGAGTTCGACGGCCTCCTCGGCACCCACCGGGTGCTGCCCGTTCTTCGCACGCTCTTCGCAGACGGCGAGACGCCCGTAGGCGTCTATCGCAAACTCGCCCAGGGTCGAGCAGGGTCGTTTCTGCTCGAGTCCGCAGGCCAGGGAGGCGTGTGGTCGAGATTCTCGTTCATCGGGGTGTCGAGCTACGGCGTGCTCACCAGCGAGGCCGACGGTGCCGTGTGGGTCGATCTCGGACTGTCCGAGTCCGACGCGTTTCCCGACGGATTGCCCGCGCAGCCGCTCGCGGCCCTCTCGGCTCTCTTCCACATCTGGCAGACGCCGGTCATCCCGGGTCATCCTCCGCTGACCGGCGGGCTCGTCGGCTTCATCGGCTGGGAGACCATCCGACAGATCGAGCACCTTCCCGATCGTCCACCGGCCGACTACGCGCTTCCGAGCCAGGCCATGGGATTCGTGCGCGACCTGGTCGTGATCGACCACCTCACGGGCACCGTGCAGCTGATCACGACGGTGCTCGCCGACCCGTCGGGTGACGCGGATGCGCACTGGCTCGATTCGCAGGAGCGTCTCGACGCCCTGCAGGCGGAGCTGGCGAAGCCGACGGAGACGCGGCTCGACGAGGCCGACTTCGACACGGTGGGCGAGCCCGTGGCACGCACGGATCGCGGCGACTTCCTCGACGCGATCGAGCGCGCCAAGGTGCACATCCGCGACGGCGACGTCTTTCAGGTCGTCATCTCGCAACGCTTCGACCTCGAGTCCCGGGCGGAGCCGATCGACGTCTATCGCGTGCTGCGCACCCTGAACCCCAGCCCGTACCTCTACCTGCTGGCCCTCGAGCGCCCGGACAAGACGCCCTACACGATCGTCGGTTCCAGCCCCGAAGCTCTGGTCAAGGTCGAGAACGGTCGGGCCTTCACCCACCCGATCGCCGGATCCCGCCCCCGCGGAGCAAGTGTCGAGCACGACCTCGAGCTGGAGCACGAACTCCTCGGCGACGAGAAAGAGAAGTCCGAGCACCTGATGCTCGTCGACCTCGCCCGCAACGATCTGCTCAAAGTGTGCGTGCCGGGAACCGTCGAGGTCACCGAGTTCATGCGTGTCGAGCGGTTCAGCCACATCATGCACATCGTCTCGTCGGTAGAGGGGGCGATCAGGCCGGGGGTCACGGCGATCGACGTCTTCAGCGCGACCTTCCCGGCCGGAACCCTCTCCGGCGCACCCAAGCCGCGAGCCCTGCAGATCATCGACGACCTCGAACCCGCCCAGCGCGGGGCCTACGGCGGCGTCGTGGGCTACTTCGGATTCGCGGGCGACGCAGACCTGGCCATCGCCATCCGCACTGCCACGATCGAATCGGGCGTGGCGCACGTGCAGGCCGGCGGGGGACTGGTCGCCGACTCAGACCCCGACTCCGAGTTCATCGAGTCGCAGAACAAAGCAGCTGCGCCTCTTCGGGCCGTCGCGATCGCGAACGCCATGCGGCGCGTCGTATGACGACCGACCACGGGGGCACCACCGCAGAGCCGCGACAGGGATCGAACCGCCTCAAAGGCCTGATGATCCTCGGCGTCGTCGTCGTGAGTGCACTCGTATTCCTGGCGTGGTCGCAGTCGTGGGGAACCGTCGGCGTGACGGGCGACGGAGCATCCGGTCGCACCCTCGACGTGCCCGGGGCCACCGCGGCACCCGCGCTGGCGGCGCTTGGACTCGCGGGGCTCGCGAGCGCCGCGGCGCTCGCGATCGCGGGCCCGGTCATCCGCATCGTGCTCGGCGTGCTCCAGGTTCTGCTCGGGGCGAGCATCGCCCTCTCGGGTGCCGGGCCGCTCATCGACCCCGTGACCGCGGGCGCCCCGGTCGTGACCGCGGCGACCGGCGTGGCCGGGAAAGAATCGATCCGGGCGATCGCCGAGAGCGAGGCTGTCACCGCCTGGCCCGTCGTCGCCATCGTGCTGGGCGCCCTGCTCGCTGCTCTGGGCGTCGCCGTGGCCGTCACGACGACCCGGTGGCCGACTTCGGGCCGCAGATATCAGTCCGCGCGATTCGCGTCTGAAGACGGCCGTGTGCGGGGCGCAGACGACCTACTCGACCTCGTCGACGATGAAACCGATCCCGACGAGACTACGCCCGGCGTCGCGGAGAGTCCGGACGACGCCGCGGTACGCCGCAAAGCCGCATCGGTCGACAACTGGGACAGCCTGAGCCGCGGAACCGACCCGACCGCGTAGGCCTCTGGACGCCGGGCCGGGCATCCGTTTTCGACTACTATTGACCTTCGAACAAGAGGAGTTCCATGAGCAGCGTTTCTGAAGAACCGGGCCACGGCCATTCGCCGGCGGCCTGGACGGCCGTGATCGTCATGTTGATCGCCTTCAGCATCGGCACCGTAGCGTTCTTCTTCGACGTGCAGTGGCTCGTCTGGGCATCCGCAGGGCTCGTGATCGTGGGCGCGATCCTCGGCAAGATCCTGTCGGTCGCCGGGTACGGCGCCTACAGCCCGCGGTACGCCGGCAAGGGACACTAGAGGGTGCTCGACCAGCTCCTCGCCGGGGCAGTCGACGACGCCGCGACGCGACAGCAGGCCGCGAGCCTGTCGGTCGTCGAGGCAGCAGCGCTCGCGGCTCCCGCGCCCCTCGATGCGCTCTCCTTCCTGGCGCCGGCAGATCACGTCAAGGTGATCGCCGAGATCAAGCGATCCAGCCCGTCCAAGGGCGCCCTCGCCGACATCGTCGACCCGCAGGCCCTCGCGCGTGAGTACGAGGCCGGGGGCGCGAGCGCGGTGAGCGTGCTCACCGAGGGTCGTCGCTTCGGCGGTTCCCTCGACGACCTTCGCGCCGTGCGTGCCGCGGTCACCATCCCGGTGCTGCGCAAAGACTTCATCGGTCTTGAGTACCAGGTGTTCGAGGCCCGCGCCGCCGGTGCCGATCTCGTTCTGCTCATCGTGGCGGCCCTCGAGCAGAAGACGCTGATGCGGTTGCACGCGCTGATCACCGAGCTCGGCATGACCGCGCTGGTCGAGACGCACTCGGCTGACGAGGTCAGCCGGGCGATCGATCTCGGTTCTCGCGTCATCGGGGTCAACGCGCGCGACCTGAGCTCGTTCGAGCTCGACCCCGACCTGTTCGGCCGTCTCGCGGGCGGCATTCCCGACGGCACAGTACGCATCGCGGAATCCGCGGTGAAGACCGCCGACGACGTGGCCCACTATCGCCGTGCCGGCGCAGACGTCGTGCTTGTGGGAGAAGCCCTCGTCACCCACGGCAGCCCGCGCCAGACCCTCACAGAATTCCTGAGCGTGACCCCATGACGACAGAAGCGATCCGCACCCACCTGCGCGACGAGCAGGGCCCGTTCTTCGGCGAGTTCGGGGGCCGGTTCATGCCGGAGTCCCTCATAGCCGCGCTCGACGAACTCTCCGCAGCCTACGACCTCGCCAGGGCAGACCCCGAGTTCGGCCGCGAGCTCGCAGAGTTGCATCGCACCTACACGGGGCGCCCGTCGATCATCACAGAGGTTCCCCGTTTCGCCGCGCACGCCGGCGGTGCACGCATCCTCCTCAAGCGAGAAGATCTGAACCACACGGGTTCGCACAAGATCTGCAACGTACTGGGGCAGGCGCTGATCGCCAAGCGCATCGGAAAGACGCGACTCATCGCCGAGACCGGCGCGGGCCAGCACGGCGTCGCCACCGCGACCGCGGCCGCCCTCTTCGGCATGGACTGCGTCGTCTACATGGGCGAGGTCGACACCGAGCGCCAGGCGCTGAACGTGGCGCGGATGCGCCTCCTCGGCGCCGAGGTCATTCCCGTGACCACCGGCACACGCACGCTCAAAGACGCCCTGAACGAGGCGTTCCGAGACTGGGTCGCCAACGTCGAGAACACCCACTATCTCCTGGGCACGGTCGCCGGCCCCCATCCGTTTCCCGTGATGGTGCGCGACTTCGTGAAGGTCATCGGCGAAGAGGCGCGGCAGCAGGTCATCGACCTCACAGGCTCGCTGCCGGATGCCGTCGTGGCCTGCGTGGGCGGCGGATCGAACGCGATCGGAATCTTCCACGCGTTCCTCGACGACCCCGACGTGGCGCTGCACGGGTTCGAGGCCGGAGGCGACGGCGTCGAAACCGTGCGGCACGCGGCGACGATCACCAAGGGCAGGCCCGGAGTGCTGCACGGATCTCGAAGCATCATGCTTCAAGACGCCGATGGCCAGACCATCGACTCGCACTCCATCTCCGCAGGTCTCGACTACCCGGGCGTGGGCCCTGAGCACGCCTGGCTCGCCTCCATCGGTCGCGCCACCTACACACCGGTCACCGATGCAGCCGCCATGCAGGCGTTCCGGCTGCTGTGCCAGACCGAGGGCATCATCCCCGCCATCGAGTCGGCGCACGCCCTGGCCGGCGCTCTCGAGCTCGGCCGCACCCTGGGCGAGAATGCGACCATCCTCGTCAACCTGTCCGGCCGGGGCGACAAAGACGTCGAGACCGCGGGCGCCTACTTCGGCGTTCTGGATGCCGGGGCCGGCGCATGACCGCCGCGAGCGTCGTAAAATCTCCCGTCGCATCCGCTATCGAGGCCAGCCGCACGGCTCGCGCAGGTGCCTTCATCGGCTACCTTCCCATCGGCTACCCCAACCTCGATGACAGCATCGACGCCGCCGTGGTCCTCGTCGAGAACGGCGTCGACGTTCTCGAGCTCGGCATCCCGTACTCAGATCCGGTGATGGACGGCCCGGTCATCCAGAGGGCGGCGCAGGCGTCTCTCGACGGCGGCTTCCGGCTGCGCGACGCGTTCACGGCGGTCGAGAAGATCCGGGCCCGGGTCGACGCGCCCATCCTTCTGATGACCTACTGGAATCCCGTCGTACAGTACGGCGTCGCGCGATTCGCCGACGATCTCCTGTCCGCCGGGGGAGCCGGGCTCATCACGCCCGACCTCACCGTCGACTCCGGCGCCGACTGGCTGTGCGAGAGCGACCGCACCGGCCTCGACAGGGTTTTTCTGGCAGCGCCCACCTCGACCGATGAACGCCTCGAACTCGCCGTCGAGAACAGCCGGGGATTCGTCTACACGGTCTCGACGATGGGAACGACCGGCGCACGGGCCGAACTCGGCGCAGCCGCAGAGAAGCTCGTCGGCCGGCTGCGCTCCGTCGGATCCACCAGCGCCTGCGTCGGCATCGGCGTCTCCACCGCCGACCAGATCGCCGAGATCCTCGGCTACGCCGACGGTGCGATCGTCGGATCCGCGCTCGTGCGCGCCCTGGCAGAAGACGGCGTCGAGGGCGTCGCTCGCCTGGCCGCCCAGCTGGCGTCCGGCACCGCGCGCTGAGCGTCGGCTCGGCCGTCCTACAATAAGCAACAGTCCCTCCACGCCTGTTCACGCCGTTTGGCGAGCAACAGGCGCCCGCATGAGCACAACACGATGAAAGGTCGAAACCGTTGGTCTTCGCCCCCACCAGCATCCCGAGCCCCACGTGGCAGTCATTCGACCTCACCCAATGGTTCAGTGACATCGGACTGACGTTCCTGGTCACACCGAGCCACATCGAGATCCGTGCCTACGCGCTGTGCATCCTCGCGGGCATCGTGCTCGCCACCATTCTCACGTCGCGCCGTCTCACGGCTCGCGGCGCCGAGCCAGGCGTCGTGCTCGACATCATCCTGTGGGCCATACCCTTCGGAATCGTCGGAGCCCGCATCTACCATGTACTCACGCACCCGGGCGACTACTTCGGCGAAGGCATCGAGTGGTGGAGGGTCTTCGCCATCTGGGAGGGCGGCATCGCCATCTTCGGCTCGCTGATCGGCGGCGCCGTCGGCGCGTACATCGGCTGCCGACTGAGCGGCATCCGATTCTGGACGTTCGCCGACGCCCTCGCTCCGGGCATGCTCCTCGCCCAGGCCGCGGGTCGCTTCGGCAACTACTTCAACCATGAACTCTTCGGCACGCCGACCGATCTTCCGTGGGGCCTCGAGATCCCCCAGCCGAATGCGGCGATTCCGGTCGGTCTCGCCGACGGAACGCTGTTTCATCCCACCTTCCTCTACGAGGTCATCTGGAACCTGGCCGGGGTCGCGGTCATCCTGTTGCTCGAGCGCAAGCTCCACCTCCAGTGGGGCAAGGTCTTCGGCGTCTACCTGATCTGGTACGGCATCGGTCGCACCATGTTCGAGACGATGCGCGTCGACCCGAGCGAGATCTTCCTGGGCGTACGCACGAACGTCTGGGGCGCCTGGATCGCCATCGTCATCGGCCTCCTCATCATCCTCATCCAGAACCGCGAGCACCCCGGTGCCGAGCCCGGACCGTACCGGCCCGGCGCGGAGTGGCTCCCCGCGGGTGCTGGGGTAGAATCGAGCGATACTTACTCGGATGACGAGCTCAGGGGCGATGGGGCCACCGATTCTCGCGAGAAAGAACCCGTCGCACCAGACGCCACAAGCGTTCTCGGTACGAAATCCACGAACTGAACACGACAGTCACGTCACTCACGTACTCAGCTTCCGAACATCCTGATTGCCGACCCGACAGGGCATCACGGCATCTCCCCCCATGGGCCAGCGGCGTCCCAGATCCTTCAGTAATTCACGTAGAGGACGGCACTCCCTTGTCCCATCAGCCACGGTTCGAGCAGCCCGTACAACCCCGTTTCAATTCCCTCCCGGCAGCGCAGGGGTTGTACGATCCCGCGGCCGAGAAAGACGCGTGCGGCCTCGCGATGGTCGCCACCCTGCGGGGCACCGCCGGTCACGACATCATCGATACGGCGCTCGGTGCGCTCCGCAACCTCGAGCACCGTGGCGCTATCGGTTCTGACGCCGGAACGGGCGACGGCGCCGGCATCCTCACGCAGATCCCGGATGAATTCCTCCGTGCCGTCGGCCCGGCCGAGCTGCCCCCCGTCGGCCACTACGCCGTCGGCAATGCATTCCTGCCGACCGACTATGCAGACCGCGAGGCCATCGTCGCGCGCATCGCGGAGATCGCCGAGTTCGAGGGCCTGCGCATTCTCGGGTGGCGTGAAGTCCCCACCCGGCCCGACGAACTCGGGCGACTCGCCCGTGCGGCGATGCCGGCGATCTGGCAGCTCTTCGTGACCAGCACCAACCATGACGCCGAGGGCGCCCCCCTCAGCGGACTCGTCCTCGATCGGCTCACGTATCGCCTGCGCAAGCGTGCGGAGCGCGAGCTCGAGGTGTACTTCATGTCGCTGTCGTCACGCACTCTCACGTACAAGGGCATGGTCACCACGCTTCAGCTCGAGCCGTTCTATCCCGACCTGTCCGATGAGCGCTTCGCCTCGAAGCTCGCACTCGTTCATTCGCGCTACTCGACGAACACGTTCCCGTCGTGGCCACTCGCCCAGCCCCTGCGCATGATGGCGCACAACGGTGAGATCAACACGGTGCAGGGCAACCGCAACTGGATGCGCGCCCGCCAGTCCCAGCTCGAGTCGGAGCTCATGGGAGACCTGGCTCCGCTGCTGCCGATCGTCACGCCCGGTGCCAGCGATTCCGCGTCGTTCGACGAGGTCGTCGAATTGCTGACCCTGGCCGGCCGCTCACTGCCGCACGCCATCCTGATGATGGTTCCGGAGGCGTGGGAGAACCAGTCCGATTTCGATCCGGAACATCGCGCCTTCTACGAGTACCACTCCATGCTGATGGAGCCGTGGGACGGACCGGCTGCACTCGTCTTCACAGACGGCGACCTCGTGGGGGCGACGCTCGACCGCAACGGACTGCGCCCCGGACGCTACATCGTCACCGACGACGACCTCGTCGTGCTGGCCAGTGAGATCGGAGTCATCGACGTCGATCCCTCCCGGGTGGTTCGAAAAGGCCGTCTCCGTCCCGGCAACATGTTCCTCGTCGACACCGACGCGGGTCGCATCATCGAAGACGACGAGATCAAGGACTCGCTCGCCGCCACGGGGCCCTACGCCGAGTGGCTCGATGAGGGGCGCATCAACCTCCGCGACCTTCCCGAGCGGGAGCACATCGTGCACACTCCTGCGTCGGTGACGCGCCGTCAGCGTACCTTCGGATACACGGAAGAGGAGATCCGCATCCTCCTCATGCCCATGGCCAAGAACGGCGCCGAACCTCTGGGAGCCATGGGGTCCGATACCCCGATCGCCGTCCTCTCTGAGCGACCGCGACTGCTCTTCGACTACTTCACCCAGCAGTTCGCCCAGGTGACCAACCCGCCGCTCGACTCGATCCGAGAAGAGGTCGTCACCTCGATGCGCCTCGGCCTCGGCCCGGAGCGCAACCTACTCGCGGCCACGGCTGAGCACACGCGCCAGGTCATCCTCGATTTTCCGGTCATCGACAACGACGAACTCGCAAAGATCCAGCACATCGATCCTCGCTCCGGCAGCCGCATCACGACCACGATCCGTGGCCTGTACCGCGTCGAAGACGGGCCTCTCGCCATGCAGGAGCGCATCGCCGAGATGTGTCGCGAAGCCGACGACGCGATCGACGATGGAGCCTCCTTCCTCGTGCTGTCCGACAGGGACTCGAACAAAGACCTGGCGCCCGTACCCTCGCTTCTGATGCTCTCGGCCGTGCACCACCATCTCATCCGCCAGGAGACCCGAATGAAGGTCGGGCTCATCGTCGAGGCAGGCGACGTACGCGAGGTTCACCACGTCGCGCTCCTGATCGGCTACGGCGCATCCGCCGTCAACCCGTACCTGGCCATGGAGACCTGCGAGAATCTGGTGCGGAGCGGACGGCTGACGGGCCTGACCCCCGAGAAGGCCGTCAAGAACGTCATCAAGGCACTCGGCAAGGGTGTGCTCAAGATCATGTCGAAGATGGGCATCTCGACCGTGTCGAGCTACGCGGGCGCGCAGGCGTTCGAGGCCGTCGGCCTCGGCTCCGACTTCGTGCGCGAGTATTTCACCGGCACCACCACCAAGCTGGGCGGAATCGGGATCGACGTCGTCGCATCCGAAAGCGCCAGCAGGCACCGCGCCGCCTACCCCGAAGACGAGGCCGCGTCGGCCCACGAACCCCTTGCGACGGGAGGCGAGTACCAGTGGCGTCGCGAGGGCCCGCCTCACCTGTTCAACCCCGAGACCGTCTTCCGGCTCCAGCACTCGACACGCAACCGCCGCTACGACATCTTCCGCGACTACACGCGGCTGGTCGACGAGCAGGCCGAGAACCTGATGACACTCCGGGGGCTGTTCAAGCTTCGCCACGACGCCCGCCCTCCGATACCCCTCGACGAGGTCGAACCGATCGAGTCGATCGTCGCGCGTTTCTCGACCGGTGCGATGAGCTACGGCTCCATCTCGCAGGAGGCCCACGAGACCCTGGCCATCGCCATGAACTCGATCGGAGCGAAATCGAACACGGGTGAGGGCGGAGAGGACACCGACCGTCTCCTCGACCCGCGCCGTCGTAGCGCGATCAAGCAGGTCGCATCCGGTCGGTTCGGCGTCACGAGCATGTATCTGACGCACGCCACCGACATCCAGTTGAAGATGGCTCAGGGAGCGAAGCCCGGAGAAGGCGGCCAACTTCCGCCCACGAAGGTCTATCCCTGGGTCGCACGCACGCGTCACGCGACTGCCGGCGTCGGACTGATCTCGCCGCCGCCGCACCACGACATCTATTCGATCGAAGACCTCAAGCAGCTCATCTTCGATGTCAAGCGCGCCAACCCGCTGGCCCGCGTCCACGTCAAGTTGGTCAGCCAGTCGGGCATCGGCGCGGTGGCCGCCGGAGTGACGAAGGCCTTGGCCGATGTCGTGCTCGTCTCAGGACACGACGGCGGCACCGGCGCGAGCCCGTTGAATTCGCTCAAGCACGCCGGAACCCCCTGGGAGATCGGGCTGGCGGAGACGCAGCAGACGCTGATGCTGAACGGCATGCGCGACCGCGTCGTGGTGCAGGTCGACGGCCAGATGAAGACCGGCCGCGACGTCATCATCGGTGCGCTGCTCGGCGCGGAGGAGTACGGCTTCGCCACGGCACCCCTCGTGGTGGAGGGCTGCATCCTGATGCGCGTATGCCACCTCGACACGTGCCCGGTGGGCGTTGCGACGCAGAACCCCGAACTACGCGCCCGGTTCACCGGCAAGCCGGAGTTCGTCGTGAACTTCTTCGAATTCCTGGCCCAGGAGGTGCGCGAGTACCTCGCCGAGCTCGGCTTCCGCTCCCTCGAAGAGGCGATCGGGCACCACGAGCTCATCGACATGAACGGCGCGATCGAGCACTGGAAGGCAGACGGCCTCGACCTGAGCCCGATCCTCGTCGGACCGGAATTCGCCGACGACGAGCCCCGCTCGAACCGTCGCGCGCAAGACCACGAGCTCGAGAAGCACTTCGACATCCGGCTCATCCGGGAGGCGCAGTCGGCACTCGACTTCGGCGAACCCGTCGCGATCACGCTTCCGATCCGCAACACGGAACGCGCGGTCGGAACGATGCTCGGCAACCGGGTCACCCTGCAGCACGGCGAGGCCGGGCTTCCCGAGGGAACGATCCAGGTCACGCTGCTCGGTTCCGCCGGCCAGTCGTTGGGCGCGTTCCTGCCATCAGGGATCACGCTTCGGCTCGAGGGCGACTCCAACGACTACGTGGGCAAGGGCCTCTCGGGCGGCCAGATCATCGTGCGCCCTGACCGCCGAAGCCTGTTCACGGCCGAAGACAATGTGATCGCGGGCAACGTCATCGGCTACGGGGCGACCCGGGGCAGCATGTTCATCCGGGGAATCGTGGGGGAGCGCTTCCTGGTGCGCAACTCGGGTGCGACCGCCGTCGTCGAGGGCGTCGGCGACCACGCCCTCGAGTACATGACCGGTGGGCTCGCACTCATCCTGGGTGCCACGGGCCGCAACCTCGGCGCCGGCATGTCGGGGGGCACGGCCTACGTGCACCGCTTGCGCACCGAGAGTGTCAACCGCGACTCGCTCGCGAGCGGCGAGCTCAGCCTGCTTCCTCTGGGAAGCGCCGACGCGGAGATCGTGCGCGATCTGCTCACGCGTCACGAACTCGAAACGGGATCGACGCTCGCCGCGGCGATGCTGTGCGACTTCGACACAACCGTGACGGAGTTCGTCAAGGTTCTGCCGCGCGACTATGCCGCGGTGCTGGAGACCAGGCGGACGGCCGTCGATGAAGGACTCGATCCCGATGGCGACATCGTCTGGGGACGCATATTGGAGGTAACCGGTGGCTGATCCCAAGGGATTCCTGAAGGTCCAGGAGCGTGAGCTGCCCAAGAGACGACCGGTCTCGGTGCGACTCATGGACTGGAAAGAGGTCTACGAGCAGGGCGACCCATCTGAACTCCGCCGCCAGGCCGGTCGCTGCATGGACTGCGGCATCCCGTTCTGTCACCAGGGATGCCCCCTCGGCAACCTGATTCCCGAGTGGAACGACCTCATGTTCCGCGGGGAAGGCCGACAGGCGATCGAACGGCTGCACGCCACCAACAACTTCCCGGAGTTCACCGGCCGACTGTGCCCGGCACCCTGTGAGAGCTCGTGCGTGCTCGGCATCAACCAGCCGGCGGTCACCATCAAACAGGTCGAGGTGTCGATCATCGACCAGGCGTTCGCCAACGGATGGGTGCAGCCGCACCCGCCCGAGCGTCTCAGCGGCAAGACGGTCGCCGTGGTCGGGTCGGGGCCCGCCGGGCTCGCCGCGGCACAGCAGCTGACCCGTGCGGGGCACACGGTGGCCGTGTACGAGCGCGACGACCGCATCGGAGGTCTGCTCCGCTATGGCATCCCGGATTTCAAAATGGAGAAGAAGCAGCTCGAGCAGCGTCTGAACCAGATGATGGCGGAGGGAACCCGCTTCCGCGCCGGGATCACCATCGGCGTCGACATCGGCTGGGCCGACCTCAGGGCCCGCTACGACGCCGTCATCGTCTGCACCGGCGCAACCGTTCCGCGAGACCTCCCCATCCCGGGCCGCGACCTCTCCGGCGTGCACTTCGCCATGGACTACCTCGTGCAGCAGAACAGGTTGGGCGCGGGCGACACGATCGCCGACCAGATCACTGCGGAAGACAAGCACGTCGTCGTTCTGGGTGGCGGCGACACCGGTGCCGACTGCATCGGAACGGCGCACCGTCAGGGAGCGCGCTCCGTCACCAACTTGGCCATCGGCGCGCAGCCCCCGAGCGAACGACGCGACGACCAGCCCTGGCCGACCTTCCCGACGCTCTTCGAGGTCGCGAGCGCTCATGAAGAGGGTGGAGAAAGGCAGTACCTCGCCTCGACGGTCGAGTTCCTGTCGAACGAGTCCGGTGAGGTGCGGGCCATCCGCGTCGCCGAGACCGAGTTCATCGACGGTCGTCGCGTGCCGAAGGCCGGCTCCGAGCGCGAGATTCCCGCCGACCTCGTGCTTCTTGCATTGGGATTCACGGGCGCCGAGCACACCGATCTCACAGACCAGCTGGGTGCGCGCTTCGATGCCCGGGGCACTGTTGACCGAGCGAACGACTACCAGACGAGCGTGTCCGGCGTGTTCGCTGCCGGTGACGCTGGCCGCGGCCAGTCGCTCATCGTCTGGGCGATCGCCGAGGGACGTGCTGCGGCATCCGCCGTGGACGAGTACCTTGAAGGTGCGACAGAACTTCCCTTCCCCGTCAAGCCGACCGATCGCTCTATCTCCATCTAGTTCCTCCCCAGTCCTGTTCCATCCTTCATCCGATTCAGCCACTGATCCCTATTGCGCCCAGACGGGCGCGGAGAACACGGAGTACCACCACACGATGAGACGCGCAAAAATCGTGGCCACCCTCGGCCCGGCAACCTCCAGTTACACCGACATCCGGGCGATCATCGACGCCGGTGTCGATGTCTGCCGCATGAACCTGAGCCATGGAACCTACGACGTGCACGAGGGCATCTACGCCACGGTGCGTCAGGCAGCGGCCGACTCGGGCCGGGCCGTCGCCGTGCTGGTCGACCTGCAGGGTCCCAAGATCCGCCTCGGCAAGTTCGAGGGCGGCCCCTACTATCTCAATGAAGGCGACATCTTCACCATCACGATCGACGACGTCCTCGGAACGAAAGAGCTCTCGGGTACGACGTTCAAGGGCCTTCCGCAAGACGTCAAGCCCGGCGACTTTCTGCTCATCGACGACGGCAAGGTCAAGGTCGAGGTCGTCGCCTCCGATGACCGCACGGTCACCACGAAGGTGATCGTCGCCGGCAATGTCTCGAACAACAAGGGCATCAACCTGCCCGGGGTCGCGGTCAACGTGCCGGCCCTGTCGTCGAAAGACGAGGCCGACCTGCGCTGGGGCCTGAAGCTCGGCGCCGACCTCATCGCCCTCTCCTTCGTTCGCGACGCGAAAGACGTCGAGCGGGTACACGAGATCATGGCCGAAGAGAACCGCCGCGTTCCCGTCATCGCCAAGATCGAGAAGCCGCAGGCGGTCGACAACCTCGAAGAGATCATCGATGCATTCGACAGCATCATGGTCGCCCGCGGAGACCTGGGCGTCGAGCTTCCCCTCGAGGCGGTTCCGATTGTTCAGAAGCGAGCGATCGAGCTGTCACGACGCATGGCCAAGCCGGTCATCGTGGCCACGCAAATGCTCGAGTCGATGATCTCCAGCCCGATCCCGACCCGCGCCGAGACCTCAGACGTCGCCAACGCCGTCCTCGACGGTGCCGACGCCGTGATGCTGAGCGGCGAGACGAGTGTCGGCGAGTACCCGGTCATCACGGTGCAGACCATGGCGCGGATCGTCGAATCCACCGAGATCCACGGCCTCGACCGCATCCCGGCGCTCGGCACGAAGCCGCGAACCCAGGGCGGCGCCGTCACGCTCGCAGCAGAAGAGGTCGCCAACTTCGTCGAGGCGAAGTTCGTGGTCGTCTTCACCGAATCGGGCGACTCCGTGCGTCGTATGTCGCGCCTGCGGTCGAAGATTCCCATGATCGGCCTCACTCCCGAAGACGGAATCCGCGACCGCATGGCCCTCACCTGGGGTGTCGAGTCGTATCTCACCGAGCGTGTCAAGCACACCGATCAGCTCATGGTGCAGGTCGACGACGTGCTTCTCGGAAGAGAGCTTGCAGACATCGGCGACAAGGTGGTCGTGATCAGCGGATCGCCCCCCGGAAAGTCGGGCACGACGAACGACATGCGCATCCATGTCGTCGGATCGGCCCACAACCCGACCAAGCCCGAGGTCATCGAGAACTAGCAGTAACGCCGCGTGCAGTGTCGACTCTCCTTCCTGTCGAGGCCCGGTGGGAGAGTCGGGCGTGATTTACGAACTCTGAAGGGCGAAAGAAATTCTGGTGAGTACTCCGATGCGATTTGTCGCCTTACTGTTTCCGAACGTGACTCAGCTCGATCTGACCGGCCCGGTTCAAGTGTTCGCCGGATTGCCGAACGCGACGATCGATCTCGCGTGGCACCGGATCGAACCCGTAGAAACCGATGCCGGATTCTCGATCATGCCGACCACTACATTCGGCGAAGCGCCCCAAGCCGACATCCTCATGATTCCGGGCGGCCAAGGCGCGTTCGAGTTGATGGACGACCCTGTGGCGATTGACTTCATCCGTCGCCAGGCCGAGGGCGCCCGTTACGTCACGAGTGTCTGCACGGGTGCTTTTGTGCTGGGCGCCGCGGGGTTGCTCGACGGTCGCCGCGCAACTACCCACTGGGCGTCACATTCGATGCTCGACATGTTCGGTGCCATACCGGTGCACGACCGAGTGGTTCGCGACGGCAACGTGATCACCGCCGGAGGGGTGACAAGCGGAATAGACTTCGCGCTCACCGTCGCGGCGGAGGTCTATGACGAGCAGACGGCGCGAGCCGTGCAGCTCACCCTGGAGTACGACCCCCGCCCGCCGTTCGACTCGGGCTCGCCCTCTCGTGCGGAGGCCGACCACGGTCAGGTCACGCGCATGATCGACGAGGCGAAAGCCAGCCGAGAACCGTTGGTGGCACGGGCCGTGTCACGCCTCCGAGCAGACGTCAACACGCAGGGACGAAACTAACGCACTCGTGCTGTGGCGATCGGACTCGACAGCGCGAGAGACGCAATCACAGGTAGTACCGGTGGTGGGACTCGAACCCACAAGCCCTTTCGGACAGCGCATTTTGAGTGCGCCGCGTCTGCCATTCCGCCACACCGGCTCGTTCACGTGCTGGCATCAGAATACCGTAGGCTTGCAGAGTGTCAGACCAAGAAACCACACCCGTCGCGCCCCGTCGCGTTGTCGTTGCAGAAGACGAATCGCTGATCCGTCTCGATATCGTCGAGATTCTCCGTGACAACGGTTTCGAGGTCGTCGGCGAAGCCGGTGACGGCGAAACCGCCGTGGCCCTCGCCACAGAGCTGCGTCCCGACCTGGTCATCATGGATGTCAAGATGCCCCAACTCGATGGCATCTCGGCCGCCGAGCGCCTCAGCAAGGGACACATCGCCCCCGTGGTGCTCCTGACCGCGTTCAGCCAGAAAGAGCTCGTCGAGAGGGCCACCGAGGCCGGCGCCCTCGCCTACGTCGTCAAGCCGTTCACGCCGAGCGACCTGCTTCCCGCGATCGAGATCGCTCTTTCGCGCTACGCCCAGATCATCACGCTCGAGGCCGAGGTCGCCGACCTGGTCGAGCGGTTCGAAACCCGCAAGCTCGTCGACCGGGCCAAAGGGCTGCTCAACGAAAAAATGGGCCTGACCGAGCCCGAGGCTTTCCGCTGGATCCAGAAGGCGTCGATGGATCGCCGGCTCACCATGCACGATGTCGCCCTCGCGATCATCGAGCAGCTCAGCGCCAAGAAATAGTGCCGGCCCTGTCGTCCAACCGTTCCGAGTTCGCAACGGGATTTCCGACAGCGTCGCTCAGTTCTACCGGGCGATGACCTCGAACTGAGTTCAGCTCTTCGTGTCGATGATCATGTTCGTGATCCGGATCGTCGAGCAGCGCCGACCCTGATCGTCGTCGATCGCGATCTCATGCGTTGTCAGCGTGCGCCCCAGGTGGATGGGCGTGCAGACGGCGGTCACGATGCCGGATCGAGCCGATCGGGTGTGCGACGCGTTGATCTCGATGCCTACGGCGAGACGGTCGGGGCCCGCGTGCAGATTGGCCGACATCGAGCCGAGCGATTCGCCGAGCACGACGTAGGCGCCTCCGTGAAGCAGATTCGCCGGCTGCCTGTTGCCCTCGACCGGCATCGTGGCCACCGCGCGTTCGAGCGAGAACTCGACGAACTCGATGCCCATCTTCGCTGCGAGTTCGCCCGCACCTCTCTCGCGGATCCAGCCGAGCGCATCCACGGAGTCTTCAGTCATGATCGCCTTCGAAAGCTGGAGCCCGGCCGCCGTCGGAGGCGGCTTGTAGGCTGGGGTGGTGTCGGATTCAGAAAAGCCTACCCTCCTCGTCGTCGACGGCCACTCGCTTGCTTTCCGGGCGTTCTACGCTCTTCCCGTCGACAGTTTCCAGACTCGCGACGGGCAGCACACGAACGCCATCCACGGCTTCATCGCCATGCTCATCAACCTTCTGAAAGCCGAGAAGCCGACCCACATCGCCGTCGCGTTCGACATCTCGCGGTTCTCGTTCCGCACGCGTGAGTACCCCGACTACAAGGGCACCCGGGGCGAGACCCCGCCCGAGTTTAAGGGTCAGATTCCTCTTCTCGAAGAGGCGCTGCACGCCATGAACATCACCACGGTCTCGAAAGAAGACTACGAAGCCGACGACATCCTCGCCACGCTCGCCCGACAGGGCGAAGAGCAGGGTTACCGCGTCTTCGTCGTCTCCGGCGACCGAGACAGCATCCAGCTGATCCGACCCGATGTGACCCTGCTCTACCCGTCGGCGATGGGCGTCTCCCAGCTCACGCGGTACGACGCAGAGAAGGTCTTCGAGAAATACGGGGTGCAGCCGCACCAGTATCCCGACATCGCCGCGCTCGTGGGCGAGACGAGCGACAACCTGATCGGGGTCGACAAGGTCGGCCCGAAGACAGCCGCCAAGTGGCTCAACCTGTACGGCAGCCTCGAGGCGATCATCGAACGCCGCGACGAAATCAAGGGCGTCGTCGGCGACAAGTTGCGTGAGCAGTACGAGAACGCGGTGCGCAACAGAAAGCTCAACCACCTTCTGACCGATGTCGAGCTGCCGGTCGGCCCGGCCGACCTCGAGCGCAAGCCCATCGACGAGCAGGCCCTGCGAGAGGTCTTCGGCCGGCTCGAATTCCGCACGCTCCTCGACCGCGTGCTCAAACTCGACGGCCAGGGTGCGGCACCGGATGCGTCGGCCGCCCCCGGGGCGGCGGGTCCGCAATCCGTTCCCGCTACGATGACTGCACCGACCCCGGCAGCGCTCCTCGACGAAGAGCTCGAACTCTGGCTGACGCGGGCACAGAAAAGCAGTCCCGACGGGTTGGCCGTGTCGATCGAAGAGCAGGGAGGAGTGCCCATAGGCATCGGAGTCGCATCGGCGACCGAGAGCCTGTTTGTGCCCTGGAGCGCGGGCAGCCTCGACTACACGGCGCTGGAGTCCTGGCTGGCGAGCGACTCCCCGAAGATCATGCACGGCGCAAAAGAGCAGATCAAGGCTCTTCGCCGCGCCGGGCTGACCGTGTCGGGGCTGCGTTTCGATGTCACGATCGCCGCGTGGCTCGTCCGCCCCGATTCCTCGGCCGACCGCTCACTGGCCGAGCTCGTCGACCGAACCCTGGCCGAAGTGCTTCCCTCGCCCGATCCGAATCAGCTCGTGCCCGACGACGACTCCGATGTCGGACCAGCCACCGAGGCATGGTACGTCTGCCGCGTCGCCGCCGCCCAGAGGGCCTCCCTCGACGACCGCACGATGCGGGTGCTCACAGACATCGAGATCCCCACGCTGATGGCGCTCGTCGACATGGAGCTCTTCGGCATCACCGTGAGCCACGACGAGCTCTCCGAGCTCTCGACCGAGCTGGCGGCCACGGCCACGGGCCTCGCCACCGATGCTTATGAGATCATCGGCGGCGAGATCAACCTCGGATCGCCGAAGCAGGTGCAAGAAGTGCTGTTCGACCGCCTCTCGATGCCCAAGACCCGAGCCACGAAGACGGGGTACTCCACAGATGCCGGCGCCCTCGCCGATCTCCAGGCATCCAGCCCGCATCCCTTCTTGGGCCTGCTGCTGCAACACCGCGACGCCACGAAGCTTCGCCAGATCATCGAGACCGTCGACAAGGCCATCGCGCCCGATGGCCGGGTGCACACCCGCTACGTGCAAACGGGCTCCAGCACGGGGCGCATCTCCTCGACAGACCCGAACCTGCAGAACATTCCCGTGCGCGCAGAAGAAGGCCGTCGCATCCGGCACGCCTTTCAGGTGGGCGAGGGGTTCGAGACGCTTCTCACCGCCGACTACTCGCAGATCGAGATGCGCATCATGGCGCACCTCTCGGGCGACGACGGCCTCATCACTGCGTTCACCGAAGGTGAAGACCTGCACCGGTTCGTCGGGGCACACGTGTTCGGCGTCGAGCCTGCAGACGTCACGTCGGCCATGCGCACGAAGGTGAAGGCCATGTCGTACGGCCTCGCGTACGGCCTCAGTGCGTTCGGCCTCTCCAAGCAGCTGCGCATCGAGTCGAGCGAAGCCAAGAAGCTCATGTCCGACTACTTCGAGCGTTTCGGCGCCGTGCGGGATTTTCTTCGCAACGTCGTGCTGCAGGCGAAAGAAGACGGGTACACCGAGACGATCTTCGGCAGGCGGCGTCCCTTCGCGAACCTCAACAGCGCCAACAGGGTGCTTCGAGACAACGATGAACGCGCAGCCCTGAACGCGCCCATTCAGGGAACCGCGGCCGACATCATCAAGATCGCGATGATCAACATCGCTCACGACCTGAACGAGCAGCAACTCGCCTCCCGCATGCTGCTGCAGGTGCACGACGAGCTCGTCTTCGACGTGGCTCACGGAGAATGGGAGACCCTGTCGGGCATTGTGACCGCACGCATGAGCACCGCGGCCGAGCTCAGGGTTCCGCTCGAGGTGCAGGTGGGGCGAGGGGCCAACTGGAACGACGCCGCTCACTGATCCGCGCGGTCGCAGTCGCGACACCATTCGGACACCCTCAGTACGCCCGCACGACACCCCGGTGGCCGAGACTGTCGATGTGACGACGACGGCGAGCATCGTGTTCTCATCGTTCACCTCTGCCGCAGACCCCATGCCCCGGGCGTGGTCGAGGTTTCGCGATCAGCTGACGTCGACCGATCAGCGACCCGTGGATGGACTCGCCGATCCGCAGTCCGGGTCCGTGTGCGTATGGCGCCTCCTCGCAAGCAACAATCGTGAACTCGCACGCAGTGCCGTGCTCTACCGATCATTCGACGATGCCCGCGCCGCCGTCTTCGCAGCACGCCTCCCGCGACAGGACTTCGAGATCCGATCGGTGCACGGACCGAACGCGGGCACGCACGGATGGTTCGCCCAGGAACCGGATGGGTCGCCCCTGATGACCTGCGGTCGGTGGTACGGCGCCCATGCCGCGAGCGTGGATGCCGCCCAGCACTCGATCGAGGCTTTCTGCCTCGCGACGGTGCTCGCCGAGGGCCCTCGGCGACTGTCCCCCGATAGGCGACGATCGGTCCGCGAGCCGGCGACCGCTCGTGCGCACGTCGAGCCCCTGTCGGAGGGGATCGTTAGGCTGAAGGCATGATCGCTTCCGCCACGCCTCCCGCGCGCACACCCACAGAGATCGACGCGATCGCCGAGGCCTGGGTCGACACGCTTGTTCGTCTTGAGCCCACCCTCGGCACCTACATCGGCCGCCTCGAAGCGAATTCCCGGATCGGCGACCTGTCGCCGTCCGGCCACGATCTCTTCATGGCCGAGGTCCGACGAACACAGTCCCGGCTCGCCGAGGCGGTACCGGTCGACGACGTCGATCGGGTCACACACCTCGACCTCGGCAGTTCACTCCAGCTCGCCATCGAGAGTGCCGACGTCGGCCTCCACCTGCGCGACCTCAACGTCATCGCCTCGCCTTCCCAAGACATCCGTGAGGTGTTCGATCTGATGCCGACAGACACGGCGGCAGATTGGCAGGTCATCGACACCCGCCTCCGTGCCGTGCCCGATGCGCTCGCCGGCTACGTCGAGACGCTGCGGCAGGGAATCACCGAGAACATAGTGCCGGCCAGGCGTCAGGTCATCGAGGTTCTGGCGCAGGCGCGCAAAAATGCGTCCCACGACGGCTTTTTCGCCACCCTTCCCACCGGCGCTCCCCCCGAATCCGCGACGGATTCGCTGATCGATGCGGCTGCCGTCGCGGCAGGCGGATACACGCAGTTCGCAGATTTTCTCGAAAACGAACTCCTGTCGTCGGCAACGCCCGTGGATGCGGTGGGCCGGCAGATCTACGCGCTGCGGTCGCGCCAGTTCCTGGGCGCCACGATCGATCTCGACGAAACCTACGAGTGGGGGATCACCGAGCTCGCACGTATGACGCGTGAACAGGAGGCCATCGCCGACGAGATCCTGCCCGGCGCATCCGTGCACGAAGCCATCGCGCACCTCGACGCCGACGACACGCGAAAACTTCGCGGCACCGATGCTCTCAAGCGATGGATGCAGGAGACGAGCGACCGCGCGGTCGACGAGCTCTCGCGCAGCCACTTCGACATCCCCGACGAGATCCGCGCCCTGGAGTGCATGATCGCGCCCACAGACGAAGGCGGCATCTACTACACGGGTCCGACTGACGACTTCTCTCGTCCCGGGCGCATGTGGTGGTCGGTGCCCGCGGGCGTCACCACGTTCGACACCTGGCGCGAACTCACGACGGTCTACCACGAGGGCGTTCCCGGACACCACCTGCAGATCGGTCAGGCCGTCTACAACAGGGCCACGTTGAACACCTGGCGCCGCCAGCTGGCGGGATCGTCCGGGCATGCCGAGGGATGGGCACTCTACGCCGAGCGCCTGATGCACGAACTGGGCTACCTCGACGATCCGGCCGACAGGCTCGGCATGCTCGACGGCCAGCGCATGCGGGCGGCCCGGGTAGTGCTCGACATCGGCGTGCACCTCGGCAAAGAGCGCCCTGATGGCGGCGGCGTGTGGGACGCCGACTATGCACTGGAGTTCATGCGGGCGAATGTCAACATGGATGACGCGTTCATTCGCTTCGAGGTGAATCGCTACCTCGGCTGGCCCGGACAGGCGCCGTCGTACAAGGTCGGCCAGCGCATCTGGGAACAGCTCCGAGACGACTATCGGTTGCAGCGGGGCGACGCGTACGACGCCAAGGAGTTCCACCGAAGGGCCCTCGACCTGGGCGGGGTCGGGCTCGACACCCTGCAGCGGTTTCTGCTGGTCGACGCGCCGAAAGCGTCCGAAAAAGCCGTGTCATGACCGACTCCACACCCGCCGGCTGGTACCCCGAGCCCGATTCCTCGCGTGAGCGCTGGTGGGACGGCAGAGCCTGGACCGACCAGACGCAGGATCGTGCGCCGTCACCGGCGCCGGCGACGGCACGAACCGCCCGACCGATCTGGCCCTGGATCCTCGGCGGGTCGGCAGTAGTCGTGGTGGCGATCGCCGTAGTGACGGTACTGATCCTCACCAGCGTTCTCGGTTCGCTTGTGCGCTCCTCGACAAAAGATGACGGCGCTTCCCGAAAGTCATCGGCTTCGTCGGCGGCGCCCGGCGGAGCGACGGGCGACGGGATCGTACTCGGCTCCGGGGGAGACGATGCCGTTCGTGTCGTCACCTACATCGACTACTTCTGTCCATTTTGCGGCCAGTTCGAGGCCACCAACGCCAGGCAGCTGTCGGATTGGGTGGAGAGCGGCGACGTCGTACTCGAGGTGCATCCGATCGCCATCCTCGACCGCTCGTCGCTCGGAACGAAGTATTCCACCCGCGCCGCCAATGCTGCCGCCTGTGTGGCCGACTCGGCACCCGATCGATTCGCATCGTTCAACGCGTTGTTGTTCGAAAATCAACCCGAAGAGAACACCGAGGGATTGAGTGACGCCGATCTGATCGGTCTCGTCGACGAGGCCGAAGCGCTCGAAGGAACCGGTGTCGCCGACTGCATCGACACGGGCCGGTTCATCGACTGGGTGACAGACGCGACAGCCCGGGCGCTGAAGGGTCCCCTTCCGAACTCCGACGTCGACACGCTCTCCGGCACGCCCACCGTCATCGTCGACGGCGTGCAGTACTTGGGCGGCCTCGACGATCCTGAGGAGTTCGCCGACTTCGTGCTTCGAGGCGAGAGCTGAAGCCCCTCGACGTGTTGCTGAGCGCGGATTCACGGGGCTAGAATGACTTGGCACGTTTTGTGCCATCCCATCCGCTCGCCGTCGGCAGAGCAGTCCTGCTCGAAATCCTCGAACTCGTCTGTCGTCGGCCTGATATATGTCCATCCTGGAGCATTTACTTTTATGACAATCGCAACGACCGACAGAGTAGCCAAGCAGGTCGCAATCAACGACATTGGCTCGGCAGAAGACTTTCTCGCCGCGGTCGAAAAGACACTGAAGTTCTTCAACGACGGAGACCTCATCGAGGGCACCGTTGTAAAGATCGACCGCGACGAGGTTCTCCTCGACGTGGGCTACAAGACCGAGGGTGTCATTCCCTCGCGCGAACTCTCCATCAAGCACGACGTCGACCCCACCGAGGTCGTCAAGGTCGGCGACCTGGTCGAGGCCCTCGTCCTTCAGAAAGAAGACAAAGAAGGCCGCCTGATCCTCTCCAAGAAGCGCGCTCAGTACGAGCGTGCGTGGGGAGACGTCGAGAAGATCAAAGACGCAGACGGTGTCGTCACCGGTAGCGTCATCGAGGTCGTCAAGGGTGGACTCATCGTCGACATCGGACTCCGAGGCTTCCTGCCCGCGTCGCTCATCGAGCTTCGCCGCGTGCGCGACCTCACGCCCTACCTGGGCCAGGAGATCGAGGCCAAGATCCTCGAGCTCGACAAGAACCGCAACAACGTGGTCCTGTCGCGTCGCGCCCTTCTCGAGCAGACCCAGTCCGAGAGTCGCACCACGTTCCTCAACAACCTCCAGAAGGGACAGGTCCGCAAGGGCGTCGTCTCGTCGATCGTGAACTTCGGTGCATTCGTCGACCTGGGTGGGGTCGACGGACTGGTCCACGTCTCCGAACTCAGCTGGAAGCACATCGAGCACGCATCCGAGGTCGTCGAGGTCGGCCAGGAGGTCACCGTCGAGATCCTCGAGGTCGACCTCGACCGCGAGCGTGTCTCCCTGTCGCTCAAGGCGACGCAGGAAGACCCATGGCAGGTCTTCGCCCGCACCCACGCAATCGGACAGGTTGCCCCGGGTAAGGTCACGAAGCTGGTTCCCTTCGGCGCATTCGTTCGCGTCGCCGAGGGCATCGAGGGTCTCGTGCACATCTCCGAGCTGTCGGGCAAGCACGTCGAACTCGCCGAACAGGTCGTCTCGGTCGGCGACGAGGTCTTCGTCAAGGTCATCGACATCGACCTCGAGCGTCGCCGCATCTCACTGAGCCTCAAGCAGGCCAACGAAGGCGTCGACCCCGAGGGCACCGAGTTCGACCCGGCCCTCTACGGCATGCTCACCGAGTACGACGACCAGGGAAACTACAAGTTCCCCGAGGGCTTCGACCCGGAGACGAACGAGTGGCGCGAGGGCTTCGAGACCCAGCGCGAGAAGTGGGAGCAGGACTACGCTGCGGCCCAGGCTCGCTGGGAGGCCCACAAGAAGCAGGTTGCCACGAGCAACGCCGAGGTCGCTACGGGCGACGGCGCCAGCGCTGGTTCAACCTTCTCGAGCGAGTCGACCGGAGCCGGCACGCTTGCCGACGACGAGACCCTCGCCGCGCTTCGCGAGAAGCTGTCGAGCAGCAACTCCTAAGTTGCACCGCAGAACGGCCGTCCTTCGGGGCGGCCGTTCCGCCGTTAAGGAACACACGGGAAAGCGATGGCACCTCGCAGCTAGCATTGAATCATGTTCATCGTGGGCCTCACCGGCGGAATCGCGTCAGGAAAATCTACTGTGGCCCGGCGACTCGTCGAGCACGGCGCCGTGCACGTCGACGCGGATGCCATCTCCCGCGAGGTCGTCGACGAATCCACCCCCGGACTGGCGGAGGTCGTTCGCGAGTTCGGTACCTCGGTTCTTGCCGCCGACGGCTCGCTCGACCGGGCGGCGCTGGGGGGCATCGTCTTCGCCGATCCCGAGGCCCGCATCCGTCTCGAGGGCATCGTGCACCCGCGTGTGCACGCGCGCACGGCGGAGCTGATCGCCGAGGCCGGGGCCGCAGATGCCGCGGCGGTCATCGTCTACGACGTTCCGCTCCTCGTCGAGGCCCGCCGGGAGCTCCGGTTCGACCTCATCGTCGTGTGCGAAGCGCCTGCCGAGGTGCGCATCGAGCGGCTGCTCGCGCACCGCAAAATGACCCGCGGCGAGGCAGAACGGCGCATCGCGGCGCAGGCCACCGACGCCGAGCGGCGCGCCGTCGCCGACGTCGTCATCGACACCTCGTCGTCGCTGCAGCACACCCTCGACTCAGTTGACGAGCTGTGGATCGACCTGGCCGTACGGGCCGAGGACAGGGCGCGCGTCGATGAGAACTGACTAGCCGAACAGCAGGGCGGCCTCGTCGTAGCGGTGCTGCGGAACGGTCTTGAGCTTGCCGAGGGCCTCGGCGAATCCGACGGTGACGATCTCCGTGCCCTTGAGTGCGACCATCTGCCCCCAGGCCTTGTCGCCGATGATGTCGCTTGCGGCCATGCCGAGGCGGGTCGCGAGCACGCGGTCGTAGGCGCTCGGAACGCCTCCGCGCTGAATGTGTCCGAGCGTCGTGGCCCGGGTCTCTATGCCGGTGATCGATTCGATCAGGGGGGCGATCCGCTCGCCGATGCCCCCGAGTCGCGGCCGGCCGAACGCATCCAGGCCCCGCTCGGAATGCGGGTCGTCCATGCTGTCGGGCATGAAGCCCTCGGCCACGACGACCAGCGGAGCGCGGCCGCGATCGTACGCGCTCTGCACCCACTCGCACATCTGCTCGACGCTCGTCTTCTGTTCGGGAATGAGGATCGCGTGCGCCCCGGAGGCCATGCCCGAGTGCAGGGCGATCCAGCCCACGTGCCGCCCCATCACCTCGGCGACCATGCAGCGGCTGTGCGACTCTCCGGTCGTGCGCAGGCGATCCATGGCGTCGGTGGCGATCTGCACCGCCGTGTCGAACCCGAAGGTGTAGTCCGTGGCATCGAGATCGTTGTCGACCGTCTTGGGAACCCCGACGATCTTCAATCCGGCATCGGTGAGCCGCTTCGCCGCCGCGAGGGTTCCCTCGCCGCCGATGGCCATGATCGCATCGATTCCCAGGCGTTCCATGTTGGCGGTGATGTTCTCCGGTCCGCCGTTCTCGCCTTCGAACGGGTTGGTGCGCGACGTACCGAGAATGGTGCCGCCCTGCTTGGCGATGCCGCGGATGTTGTGGCGGGTGAGTTCCATGATGTCGGCGTTGACGACACCCCTCCAGCCGTCGCGGAACCCGACGAACTCCTGGCCGTTGATCTCGGTGCCTTTCAGAACTGCGCCGCGGATGACCGCGTTGAGTCCGGGACAGTCGCCGCCCGAGGTGAGAATGCCGATGCGCATGGCGCCGCTCCTGTTCGAAAGAATCCGTTTCCGCTGCCAGGCAGGGACCAGTGTCACTACCCCGACCTAAACTTATTGCATGGAACCCACCCGCTCCGTCCACCCCTTCGAAGTCGTCAGTGAATACACTCCGAGCGGCGACCAGCCCACCGCGATCGCCGAGTTGACGGCTCGCATCAACGCGGGCGAGACCGACGTGGTGCTCCTCGGCGCAACGGGCACTGGCAAGTCGGCGACGACGGCCTGGCTCATAGAAGCGGTTCAGCGCCCCACTCTCGTTCTGGCGCACAACAAGACCCTCGCGGCCCAGCTCGCGAACGAGTTTCGAGAGCTCATGCCCAACAACGCGGTCGAATACTTCGTGTCGTACTACGACTACTACCAGCCAGAGGCCTACGTTCCCCAGACGGACACCTTCATCGAGAAAGACAGTTCAATCAACTCCGAGGTCGAGCGCCTGCGGCACTCGACCACCAACTCGCTCCTGAGCCGACGCGACGTCGTGGTGGTATCGACGGTCTCGTGCATCTACGGCCTCGGCACCCCCGAGCAGTACATGAACGCCATGATCGCGCTGCAAGTCGGCCAGCGCATCGACAGGGACTGGCTCATCCGCAAGTTCGTCTCGATGCAGTACAACCGCAACGACATCGATTTCTCGCGCGGCAACTTCCGCGTGCGCGGCGACACGATCGAGATCATTCCCCAGTACGAAGAGCTGGCCATCCGCATCGAGATGTTCGGCGACGAGATCGAAGCCCTCTACAGCCTGCATCCGCTCACCGGCGACATCGTGCGCAAGCTCGACTCCGTCTCCGTCTTTCCGGGCTCCCACTACGTCACCGACACCGATGTGATGCAGCGCGCGATCGGCACCATCCAAGACGAGCTCGAACTCCGCGTCGGCCAACTCGAGAAAGAGGGCAAGCTCCTCGAGGCGCAGAGGCTGCGCATGCGCACCACCTTCGACCTCGAGATGATGCAGCAGATCGGATTCTGCTCCGGCATCGAGAACTACTCCTGGCACATGGATGTGCGGCCGCCGGGGGCGGCCCCGCACTGCCTCATCGACTACTTCCCCGACGATTTCCTCGTGGTCATCGACGAGTCCCACGTGACGGTGCCCCAGATCGGCGCGATGTACGAAGGCGACTCGTCGCGCAAGCGCACCCTCGTCGATCATGGATTCAGGCTTCCGAGCGCCCTCGACAATCGTCCGCTCAAGTGGCCGGAGTTCAAGGAGAGGGTCGGCCAGACGGTGTACCTCTCGGCCACCCCGGGTAAATATGAGATGGGGATCGCAGACGGCGTCGTGCAGCAGATCATCCGCCCGACAGGCCTGATCGATCCCGAGATCGTGATCAAGACATCCACCGGCCAGATCGACGACCTGCTCGAAGAGATTCGAGTGCGTGCCGGCAGAGACGAGCGCGTTCTCGTCACCACGCTGACGAAGAAGATGGCAGAAGAGCTCACCGACTTCCTGGGTGAACACGGGGTGCGGGTTCGCTACCTGCACGCAGACGTCGACACCCTGCGCCGTGTCGAACTGCTCACCGAGCTCAGGGCGGGGCTCTACGACGTGCTCGTAGGAATCAACCTGCTTCGTGAGGGACTCGACTTGCCCGAGGTGTCGCTCGTCGCCATCCTCGACGCCGACAAAGAGGGATTCCTGCGGTCGTCGACCTCCCTCATCCAGACGATCGGTCGAGCGGCGCGAAATGTGTCCGGACAGGTCATCATGTACGCCGACAAGGTGACCGACTCGATGGCCTTCGCAATCAGCGAGACGACGCGCAGGCGCGAACTGCAGGTGGCCTACAACTCAGAGCACGGCATCGACCCGACCCCGTTGCGCAAGCGCATCGCCGACATCACCGACGTGCTCGCCCGTGAAGGCGCCGACACGGCGCAACTGCTCGCGGGCCGTGACAACTCGAAGAAGAAGTCGCCCACTCCCAACCTGCGCCGGGAGGGTATCGCCGCCGAGGGAGCGAACCAGCTCGAGGCGATCATCGCCGATCTCAACGAACAGATGCTCCAGGCGGCCGGTGAACTCAAGTTCGAACTGGCCGCGCGACTGCGCGACGAACTCGGAGATTTGAAGAAAGACCTGCGGCAGATGTCGGCAGCCGGGCATCTCTCGTGACCGACGCCGTCGCGCCGTCGCGCCGCCGGGTCGTCGAGTGGCAAGACCCGCACATCGGGGCCGCCGAAGCGAGAACACTCGGCGGGCTCGAGTATCTGAACGCCATGATCGCGGGCCGCATCCCGCCACCCCCGATCGCTGTGCTCATGAATCTCGAACTCGTCTCTGCGAGCCGCGGAACGGCCGTCTTCACCTGCTCTCCCGACGAGTCGGTTTACAACCCCATCGGCGCGGTTCATGGCGGTTTCATGCGCACCGCGCTCGATTCCGACGTCGGGCGCACCGTGGCGACCGCATCGAGCACCCTGCTCGTCTTCGACGTGTAGCACACTGGTTCCCGCGCCTCCGCCGTCAGCAGAACCGGGACGGAGCGTCGGTGGCCGCACATAGACTTTCGAGGTGTCAGTTTCGAAGGTAGATTCCTCCAACGTCCTCAGCGTCCACGGCGCCCGCGTCCACAATCTTCACGACGTGAATCTCGAGATCCCCCGGGACTCGCTCGTGGTCTTCACGGGTCTCTCCGGGTCGGGCAAGTCTTCCCTCGCCTTCGATACGATCTTCGCTGAGGGGCAGCGTCGCTACGTCGAGTCGCTTTCTGCCTACGCTCGACAGTTTCTCGGGCAGGTCGACCGCCCCGACGTCGACTTCATCGAGGGGCTCAGCCCCGCCGTGTCGATCGACCAGAAATCGACGAACCGCAACCCTCGCTCGACAGTCGGCACGATCACCGAGATCTACGACTACATGCGGCTGCTGTGGGCACGCATCGGAATTCCGCACTGTCCGATCTGCGGAGAACCGATCAAGTCGCAGACCGTGCAGCAGATCGCCGACCAGCTCATGGAGCTCGAAGACGGCATCCGCTACCAGGTCGCCAGCCCCGTGGTCTCGCAGAAGAAGGGCGAGTTCGTCGACCTGTTCTCAGAACTCGCCGCCGCAGGCTACTCGCGTGCGCTCGTCGACGGCGAGGTCGTTCAGCTGAACGATCCGCCCAAGCTCAAGAAGCAGGTCAAGCACGACATCTCCGTCGTCGTCGACCGGCTCGTCGCGGGGCCCGACATCCTGAGCCGACTCACCGATTCGCTCGAGACGGCCCTGCGGCTCACCGACGGCCTGGTGCAGATCAACTACGTCGACTCCGAAGGCCCGGATGCCTGGCAGACCTTCTCCGAGAAGCTCTCGTGCCCGAACAATCACCCCATCGCCCTCACCGAAATCGAACCGCGCACCTTTTCGTTCAACGCGCCGTTCGGTGCGTGCCCCGAGTGCTCGGGCCTCGGCACCCGCATGTCGGTCGATTCCGATCTGCTGCTGGGAGACCACGACCTCAGCATCGCCGAGGGAGTCATCGTTCCGTGGACCACCCAGGGAAAGGGGCTCTTCAGCTACTACGAGAAGCTTCTTCACGGGCTCTCCCGTGACCTCGACTTCTCGTTGAAGACCCCCTGGGGCAAACTGAGCGACGAAGTGCAGAACGCGGTGCTCCGCGGCAACAACTTCGAGGTCAAGGTTCGCTGGAAGAACCGCTACGGCCGCGAAGTGAGCTACTCCTCGGGATTCGAGGGTGTCGTTCCCTACATCGAACGGCAGTTCTTGCAGGCAGAGACCGACACCCAGCGCGCGCGCTGGTCGGAGTTCCTCCGAGAGATACCGTGCCCTGTCTGCAACGGCAAGCGCCTCAAGCCCGAGGTGCTCGCGGTCACAGTCAACGGCCGCAGCATCGCCGACGTCACCGACATCTCGCTGACCGACGCGCAGACGTTCATGCACGACGTCGTCCTTACAGATCGAGAAGCGGCGATCGCGGCCCAGGTGCTGCGCGAGATCAGACTGCGCCTCGACTTTCTGATACAGGTCGGCCTCAATTATCTCAACCTGGCCCGAGCCGCCGCATCGCTGTCCGGGGGCGAGGCCCAGCGCATCCGTCTCGCCACCCAGATCGGCTCGGGGCTCACGGGGGTGCTCTACGTTCTCGACGAACCGTCGATCGGATTGCACCAGCGAGACAACCGGCGCCTCATCGAGACGCTGGTCAAGCTTCGAGACCTCGGAAACACCCTCATCGTCGTCGAGCACGACGAAGACACCATCCGCACGGCCGACTGGATCGTCGACATCGGTCCGGGGGCGGGCGTGAACGGCGGAGAGGTCGTCCACTCCGGGTCGTACGCAGACCTCCTCACCAACACCAGATCGCTCACCGGCGACTATCTCTCCGGTCGCAAGGAGATCGAGATTCCGGCGACACGGCGTCCCCTCGACCCCGAGCGTCAGATCACCGTCATCGATGCCGAAGCGAACAACCTGCGCAAAGTCACGGTCGATTTTCCCCTCGGCACCTTCGTCGCCGTCACCGGAGTGTCGGGTTCCGGCAAATCGTCGCTGGTGAACGACATCCTCTACCGGGTGCTCGCGAACAAGCTCAATGGTGCTCGCAAGATTCCCGGCAAGCACAAGAGGGTCACGGGTCTCGAGAACCTCGACAAGGTCGTGCACGTCGACCAGAACCCCATCGGTCGCACTCCGCGCTCCAATCCGGCGACCTACACCGGAGTCTTCGACCGCATTCGCAACCTGTTCGCCGACACGGCCGAGGCCAAGGCCCGCGGCTACCTGGCCGGTCGTTTCAGCTTCAACGTGAAGGGCGGGCGGTGTGAGGCGTGCTCGGGCGACGGAACCATCAAGATCGAGATGAATTTCTTGCCCGACGTCTACGTCAAATGCGAAGTCTGCCAAGGGGCGCGCTACAACCGCGACACTCTGAGCGTGCACTACAAGGGCAAGAGCATCTCCGAGGTTCTCGATATGCCCATCACCGAGGCCGCAGAGTTCTTCGAGCCGATCGGCGCCATCCACCGCTTCTTGAAGACGCTCGTCGACGTCGGGCTCGGATACGTGCGACTCGGCCAGAGCGCCACGACCCTGTCAGGGGGAGAGGCCCAGCGGGTGAAGCTCGCGACCGAGCTGCAGAAGCGCTCCAACGGCCGCACGGTCTACGTGCTCGACGAGCCCACGACGGGCCTGCATTTCGAAGACGTCCGCAAGCTCCTCCTGGTGCTCAACGGCCTGGTCGACAAGGGCAACACCGTCATCGTGATCGAGCACAATCTCGACGTCATCAAGAGCGCCGACTGGCTGATCGACATCGGTCCGGAGGGCGGGGCCGGCGGTGGCCGAATCTTGGCGACCGGCACGCCCGAGCAGCTGGCGAAGGTGAAGAAGAGCCACACCGGTTTCTTCCTCAAGGAGATCCTCGAGGCGAAGTAGACATGGTTCGAACCTCTCCAGACACTGTTCCGTACCGCCCCAAGGCGGGGGAGATCCCCACCCAGCCGGGCGTCTACCGCTTTCGTGACGCAACCTCTCGGGTGCTCTATGTAGGCAAGGCGCAGAACCTGCGCGCCCGGCTGAGCAACTACTTCGCGCCTTTGCGCAGCCTGCACGAACGAACGCGTCGCATGGTGACGACGGCGGCCTCGGTCGAATGGACCGTCGTGGCAAGCGATGTCGAGGCATTGCAACTCGAGTACACGTGGATCAAGGAATTCGATCCGCCGTTCAACGTGAAGTTCCGTGACGACAAGACGTACCCGTTCATGGCGATCACGCTGGCCGACGAGGCACCGCGTGTCATCGTGACGCGCAACACCCGCATCCCGGGTGCGCGCTACTTCGGCCCGTATCCGAAGATCTGGGCGGTGCGCGAGACTATCGAGCTCATGGTCAAGGCCTTCCCGATCCGCACCTGCTCGGACTCGAGCTACAAGAAGGCCATGCAGTCCGGGCGACCGTGCTTCCCTGGCCAGATCGGCCGGTGCGGCGGACCCTGCTCGCACAAGGTCACAGTCGAGGAGCACCGCGCCATCGTCGACGACTTCGTGGCATTCATGGCCGGGGGAGACAACCGCTTCGTCACCGAGGTGACCCGCAAGATGAAAGAGGCCGCCGCCGGGCAGCAGTACGAGGCGGCCGCCACCTACCGCGATCAGTTGCAGGCTTTGGACGCCGTGCTCGAGAAAAGCGCCGTCGTACTGAGCGACAATGTCGACACCGATCTCTTCGGGGTCGAGCACGACGAACTCGCGGCCGCGGTGCAGCAGTTCATCGTTCGGGGCGGCCGCATCCGCGGTGTGCGCGCCTGGGTCGTCGACAAGGAGCTCGATCTCAGCACCGCCGAACTCGTCGATTCCATCCTGCAGGCCGCCTACGACGGCACCACGATCCCGCCCCGCGAGATCATCGTGCCCGAGCTGCCCGAAGACAAGGCCGAGCTCGAGACGTGGCTCGGCGGCCGCCGAGACAAGGGCAAGGTGAGCCTCCGCACGGCCCAACGCGGCGAGAAGGCGGCGCTGATGCAGACCGCCAGAATCAACGCCATGAATGCGCTGCAGCTCTACAAGACGAGGCGCAGTGCTGATTTCGTCGCCCGCAGCCAGGCCATGACCGACATCCAAGAGGCGCTCGGCATGCCGGATGCGCCCTTGCGCATGGAGTGCTTCGACGTGTCCCATCTCGGCGGAACCAACATCGTCGCATCCATGGTCGTCTTCGAAGACGGGCTTCCCCGAAAAGACCAGTACCGACGGTTCACGATCGCCGAATCCACCGACGACACCGACTCGATCCACCAGGTGGTCACGCGGCGTCTCGCGTACCTCCGCGAAGGAACAGAGAGAAGCGAGTCCGATTCGGCGTCGAAGAAGTTCTCGTACCCGCCGAACCTCCTCGTCGTCGATGGCGGCCAGCCGCAGGTGCAGGCCGCCGCGCGTGCCCTCCGCGAGTCCGGCGTCGACGGGATATTTCTCTGCGGGCTCGCCAAGCGGCTCGAAGAGATCTGGCTGCCCGACAGTGATTTTCCGGTCATACTGCCCCGGGGCAGCGAGGCGCTCTTCATGCTGCAGCGGCTGCGCGATGAGGCCCACCGGTTCGCCATCATCCACCAGCGCACCCGGCGCAAGCGCGACATCGCGTCGATTCTGGGCGAGATCCCGGGGCTCGGCCCGAGTCGGGTGAAGCGCTTGCTGACCCACTTCGGGTCGGTGTCGCAACTGCGACAGGCTCAACCGGATGCGATCGCATCCGTTTCCGGCGTCGGTCCGATTCTCGCGAAGACGATTTTCGCACACCTCCATCCAGATGGACCGGCGCTCGTCTCCGAGCCTCGCCGCTAGGCTAGACGTTCACCCCCGGCAGCACTCTTCACGAAGGCGAACCCATGACTGACGCTCCACTTCCCCAAGAAGTGCTGATAGTCACGGGAATGTCGGGAGCCGGCCGATCGACCGTCGCGAATGCCCTCGAAGACCTGGGTTGGTACGTCGTCGACAACCTGCCGCCGCAGATGCTGCGGCCCCTCGTCGACCTCGCCGAGAAGGCCGGTTCGACGCTTCCCCGCATCGCTGCCGTCGTCGATGTCCGGGGGCGCGACTTCTTCGGCGACCTCCAAGAGATCATCCATTCGCTCCGCTCGGGCAGCCAGCTTCGCGTTCTCTTTCTCGAAGCGACCGACTCGGCCCTGGTGCGGCGATTCGAACAGGTGAGGCGCCCGCACCCCCTGCAGGGCGACGGAACACTTCTCGACGGCATCGAGCGCGAGCGGGTGCGCCTGCACCCCATCCGCGAGTCGAGCGACATGGTCATCGACACGTCGGATCTCAACATCCACCAGCTCGCCACGCGTATCGCCGAGGGGTTCTCCACCACCGATACCCCCGGTGTGCAGGTCACTCTGATGAGCTTCGGCTTCAAGTACGGCACCCCCACCGATGTCGACTCGATCGCCGACGCCCGATTCCTGCCCAACCCGTTCTGGATCCCGGAGCTGCGCGCCCATACCGGACTTGACAGCGAGGTCAGCGACTATGTCCTCGCTCAAGACGGCGCAGCAGAGTTCCTCGAGTCATACGCGACCTCCCTCAAACCCGTCCTCGCCGGATACCAACGCGAGAACAAACGGCACGCCACCATGGCGATCGGATGCACGGGGGGCAAGCACCGTTCCGTCGCCCTCACCCGTGCCCTCGCAGACCGGCTGGAGTCGTACCCCGGCGTCGTCGTCAACGTCAAGCATCGCGACCTCGGTCGCGAATAATACCGACCGTTCTCGCCTACGGATGCCACGAGCATCCTGGCGAGATCGGCCACACGAACGAATGGATAGAGATTGGCCCTCACCGCCGATGTCAAAGAAGAACTGACCCGCGTCGTCGCCAAGAAGACGACCCTCCGGGCAGCCGAACTGGCGACCATCCTGCGGTTTTCCGGTGGCCTGCACCTGATTTCGCACCGCATCGCGATCGAGTCCGAGCTCGACACTCCCGAGCTCGTGAAGCGAGTCCGCCGCGACCTAGCCGAGCTCTACGGAATTCGCGGCGAAGTGTCGCACGTGTCGGCCACAGGCGCCAAGCGCAATGGATCGTATCTCGTGCGCGTCATCGATGGCGGCGAGACCCTCGCCAGGCAGACAGGCCTGCTGGATGCGCGGCGCCGCCCGATCCGCGGGCTCCCGAACCGCCTCACGACGGGGTCCCAAGAAGAACTGTCCGCCGTCTGGCGGGGCGCGTTCCTCGCAAGCGGCACCCTGACCGATCCTGGACGGTCGGCTGCCCTCGAGATCACCTGCCCCGGCAACGAGTCCGCCATGGCCCTCGTGGGTGCCGCTGCCCGCCTCCACGTGCAGGCGAAGGCCCGCGAGGTCAGGGGAGTGCACCGTGTGGTCATCCGCGACGGCGAAGCAATCGCGCGGATGCTCTCGCTCATGGGTGCCGCAGACGCCGTCTCGCGGTGGGAAGATCTGCGCCAGCGCCGCGAGGTTCGGGCCACGGCGAACAGGCTCGTCAACTTCGACGACGCGAACCTGCGTCGCTCGGCGCAGGCCGCAGTCGCCGCCTGCTCCCGGGTCGAGCGCGCACTCGAGATCCTCGGGGCCGACGTGCCGCCCCACCTGAAGTATGCGGGCGATCTGCGGCTGAACTTCCGCGATTCCAGCCTCGATGAGCTCGGTCACCACGCAGACCCGCCGATGACCAAGGATGCGATCGCCGGGCGTATTCGACGGCTCCTCGCCATGGCCGACAAACAGGCGAGCGACCTGGGAATACCGGGCACCGACGCGAATCTGCCGCCGGATCTCGACGACTGAACTGAAGATCCCGGGCAATCGCGAGGCGCGAGGAAGTTTTCAGGGCGCTGTCCGTTGACCTCAGTAGACTGATCAGGTCACTCACAGCCGCCCGAGTTTTTCGGAGCGGCGCCTTATTCGAGGAGATATCAATGGCTGACTACACCCTTCCTGAGCTCGCGTACGACTATTCGGCGCTCGAGCCCAGCATCAGCGGCACGATCATGGAGCTTCACCACTCCAAGCACCATCAGGCTTACGTGACCGGGGCCAACACCGCCCTGGCGCAGCTTGCGGAGGCTCGCGACTCCGACAACCTCGGCGCGGTCAACAAGCTCGAGAAAGACCTTGCCTTCAATCTCGGCGGCCACGTCAATCACTCGATCTTCTGGACGAACCTGTCGCCGAACGGCGGAGACAAGCCGGTCGGCGAACTCGCTGCTGCGATCGACGAGTTCTTCGGTTCATTCGAGAAGTTCCAGGCCCACTTCACCGCCACGGCTCTCGGAGTCCAGGGATCGGGCTGGTCGGTGCTCGCCTGGGACAGCATCGGGCAGCGCCTGATCATCCAGCAGTTCTTCGACCAGCAGTCCAACTTCGCAGCCGGCACCGTCCCCCTCCTGATGCTCGACGTCTGGGAGCACGCCTACTACATCGACTACAAGAACGTCCGTGCCGACTACGTCAAGGCATTCTGGAACATCGCCAACTGGGAGAACGTGGCTACGCGCTTCCAGACGGCCCGCGAAAAGACCTCGGGCCTCCTGCTACTGTCGTAGCGACGACGGCGTGTCGGGCCCTGCGGCCCGGCACGCCCTCATTTTCAGCCACCCAGCCCCGCGGGGCCACACGATTCATGGAGAACTTCACGTGTCTGTAAAGATCGGTATCAACGGCTTCGGTCGTATCGGGCGTAACTACTTCCGCGCAGCCCTCGCCAAGGGCAGCGAGCTCGAGATCGTCGCGGTCAATGACCTCACCGACAACAAGGCCCTCGCGCACCTCCTCAAGTACGACACGATCTCAGGTCGTCTCGACGCCACGGTCGAACTCGATGGAGACAACATCATCGTCAACGGCAAGCCGATCCTCGTGCTGGCCGAGCGCGACCCCTCCGACCTTCCGTGGGCAGAACTGGGCGTCGACATCGTCATCGAGTCGACCGGCCGCTTCACGAAGTCCGACGATGCCCGCAAGCACATCACCGCCGGCGCCAAGAAGGTCATCGTCTCGGCCCCGGCGACGGGTTCAGACGTCGCGACCCTGGTTCTCGGCGTCAATGAGGGCACGTACGACTCCGCCGTCCACGACATCATCTCGAACGCGTCGTGCACCACGAACTGCCTCGCCCCGCTGGCCAAGGTCTTCATGGACAACTTCGGCATCGAGCGCGGCCTCATGACCACGGTTCACGCCTACACCGCAGACCAAAACCTCCAGGACGGCCCGCACAGCGACTTGCGCCGCGCCCGCGCCGCCGCCGCCAACATCATCCCGACGTCGACCGGTGCGGCCAAGGCCCTCGGCCTCGTCATCCCCGAGCTCGTCGGCAAGCTCGACGGCTACGCGCTGCGCGTGCCGGTCATCACCGGCTCGATCACCGACCTCACGGTCGAGACCAGCTCCACGGTCACCGTAGAACAGGTCAACGAGGCGTACAAGAAAGCCGCTGAAGGCGAGCTGAAAGGCATCCTGTCGTACACCGAGGACCCCATCGTCTCGAGCGACATCCAGGGTGACCCGCACTCGTCGATCTTCGATGCCGGCCTGACCAAGGTGATCGGCAACCAGGTCAAGATCGCTTCGTGGTACGACAACGAGTGGGGCTACTCCAACCGTCTCGTCGACATCACCGAGTACGTCGCCGACCGCCTGTAAATCGAGGAATCCACTGTGACTCTGCGCACTCTGGATTCGCTCGGCTCCCTTGCGGGAAAACGCGTCCTCGTTCGGTGCGACCTCAATGTTCCGTTGAAAGACGGGGTCATCACCGACGACGGACGCGTTCGAGCGTCTCTGGCAACCATCAACGCCCTGGTCAACCAGGGCGCACGGGTGATCCTCATTAGCCACCTCGGTCGACCCGAGGGCGCACCCGATCCCCAGTTCAGCCTGCAGCCGGTCGCCCAGCGACTGTCCGAACTGCTCGGCAAACCCGTCGCCTTCGCCGGCGACACGGTGGGCACGAGTGCTCGGGATGCTGTCGACTCCCTTGAAGACGGCGACGTCCTACTGCTCGAGAACCTGCGGTTCAACGCCGCAGAGACGAGCAAGAGCCCCGACGACCGATCGTCGTTCGCGGCCCGGCTCGCGGAGTTCGGCGACGCCTTCGTCTCCGACGGATTCGGAGTGGTGCATCGCAAGCAGGCGAGCGTCTACGAACTCGCATCCGCGCTTCCGAGCGCAGCAGGCCTGCTCATCGCCGCCGAACTCGACGTGCTCGAGAAGCTCACAGAGAGTCCGGCACGGCCCTACACTGTCGTGCTCGGCGGCTCCAAAGTTTCCGACAAACTCGGCGTCATCGGACATCTGCTTCCCAAGGTCGACACCCTGCTCATCGGTGGCGGCATGCTCTTCACCTTCCTGGCGGCCCAGGGCTTTCGCGTCGGTGGCAGCCTGCTCGAAAGCGATCAGATCGACACGGTCAAGGGTTATCTCGCCGAGGCGAAAGAGCGCGGCATCCGCATCGTTCTTCCCACCGATGTGGTCGTGGCATCGAAGTTCGGTGCAGACGCCGAGCACACCGTGACGAGTGCGCAATCGATCGAGGACACGCCGTTCGGCCAAAGCGGCCTCGGGCTCGACATCGGCCCCGAGACGGGCATCACGTTCGCACGCATCATCGAGGAGTCGAAGACGGTGTTCTGGAACGGCCCCATGGGCGTCTTCGAACTCGCGCCGTTCGCCGAGGGCACACGTGCAGTGGCCGACGCCCTGACCCGCGTCGACGGGCTCGGCGTGGTCGGTGGAGGAGACTCCGCCGCCGCCGTGCGGGCACTGGGCTTCTCAGACGAGCAGTTCGGTCATATTTCAACAGGTGGCGGTGCAAGCCTCGAGTTCCTCGAGGGCAAGCGTCTGCCCGGACTGGAGGTCCTCGGATGGTAAGTGCCGATCAGAAGCAGGGTAGAACGCCGCTCATCGCGGGCAACTGGAAGATGAACCTCGATCACCTTCAGGCGATCGCTTTCGTGCAGAAACTCGCATGGAGCTTGAAGGACGCGGCACACAACCACGCCGACGTCGAAGCGGCGATCTTTCCGCCCTTCACAGACCTGCGCAGTGTGCAGACGCTCATCTCTGCCGACAAGCTCGAGCTCGCGTACGGCGCACAAGACGTGTCACAGCACTCGAGCGGCGCCTACACCGGCGAAATATCGGGTTCCTTCCTGAAGCAGCTCGACTGCCGGTACGTCATCATCGGACACTCGGAGCGACGTACGCTGCACGCCGAGACCGACGAAGTCGTCGCCGCGAAAACGGCCGCGGCCATCTCGAGCGGCATTGTTCCCATCATCTGCGTCGGAGAGACGTCCGACGACCTCGAGAAGCACGGACCTTCCGCCGTGCCCGTCGCCCAGCTGACGGCAGCCTTGTCGTCGGTGCAGTCGGCATCCGATATCGTCGTGGCCTATGAGCCCGTCTGGGCGATCGGATCGGGGCAGGCGGCGACACCAGAGCAGGCCGAGGCCGTCTGTGCGGCACTGCGCTCCGTGCTCGAGACCACACTCGGCTCCGACGTGGCGGCGAAGACTCGAATCCTTTACGGAGGATCGGTCAAGTCGACGAACATCGGAGGCTTCATGAAGCAGCCGAACGTCGACGGCGCACTGGTCGGCGGCGCAAGCCTCGACTTGACCGAGTTCGCCAGCATCATCCGGTACCAGAAGCACGCCTTCTAAACGACAGCGCGTCGGGGGGGGGGGGGGGGGGCGGGGGGGCCCCCCGGGCGGGCGCCCCGGGGCCCCCCCACCCGCGTCGCTCCTCGTCATGGCGCGTCACATCGCCGATGTACAGGTATAATTGACGATGGTCTGGCTTCACACCGGTCGGCCGTCATTTTCGAGAGGCAATTCGTGCAGATCCTTCAGGTCGTTCTCCAGGTGCTGCTCGGTATCACGAGCCTCCTCCTGACCCTCCTCATCCTTCTCCACCGCGGTCGCGGCGGAGGCCTGTCAGATATGTTCGGCGGCGGAGTGACATCCAACCTCGGTGCCTCAGGTGTCGCAGAACGCAACCTCAACCGGATCACGGTGATCCTCGGACTCGTATGGGTCGTCTGCATCGTCGTTCTCGGCCTCATCACCAAATTCGACACCGGAATCTAGGAGAACCAGCATGGCTTCAGGCGGCAGTGCAATTCGTGGATCCCGGGTCGGCGCAGGCCCGATGGGCGAGCAGGATCGGGGCTTCCACGCCGATCGCATCAAGGTCTCCTACTGGGACGCGTTGGGCAACGAGACAGTCAAGTACTTCGCGGCCACCCTGCCCGAAGATGAGATTCCCGAAACCATCGACTGCCCGTCGTCGGGTCTGCCTGCGGGGCGCGACAAAGAGAACCCACCCTCGGTTGTCAAGCTCGAGCCCTACAAGACCCACCTGGCGTACGTCAAAGAGCGTCGCACCGAAGAAGAGGCGGCCCAGCTCCTCGAAGACGCACTGACGCAGCTTCGCGCACGACGGGGCACGGCCACCGCCTAGAGCTCGAGTTCAGCCGCACTCGTACGACAGACGCCCCTCGGCTTCTCTCCGATCATCGAGAAGATGATTGGGAGTAGACCGAGGGGCTTCTTGGTGTATTCGAGCCGGTCAGTAATACGTCGGGGTGATGAGGTATTCCGGCACCTCTGATGCCGCATCCTTGTCGACGAAGAAGACCGTGCGTCGTCGACCTTCGGCTCCGGCAACCGGAACCTCGTCGATACTGGCGCCCGCGAGAGCCAAGCCCAGGGCGGATGCCTTGTCTGCCCCGGCGAGGACGAGCCAGATGCGGTCGGAGGAACGGATGACGGGAAGCGTGAGGCTCAGTCGCTGCGGCGGCGGCTTGGGGGACTCCCGCACGGCCACCACGGTCGCATCGCTCACGCGAACCGCATCCTGTCCGGGAAACAACGAAGCGATGTGACCGTCTGGTCCGACACCCAAGAACGTGATGTCGAACGTGGGGTAGTCATGGCCGTCGCCCGCCTCGCGAAGCGCGCGCACATACACGGCCGCGGCCTCATCGATATCGGCGATCTCGTCGCTCGAGGGGAACGCGTGCACCTGGGCGGCAGGCACATCGATGTGGTCGAGGAGTGCTTCGCGCGCCTGCAGCTCATTGCGGTCGGGATCGTTTCTCGCAACGAAACGCTCGTCCCCCCACCAGAAGCTCACCCTGTTCCAATCGACACTGTCGCGGGCCGGCGAGGCATTGATGGCCGCGAGCACCGCCGTTCCGACAGAGCCACCCGTCAGAACGACGTTGACGGCATCCCGATCTTCGAGGAGGTCTATGGTCTTCGTGATGAATCGCGCCGCCACGGAACCCGACAGGGAAGCCTTGTCGGGATGGATCAGCACACGGCGTTCGTTCGTCATCGCTTAGCGCACCTCTGTTGTCGGGTGCGGGGCCCCGGGCGCAGAATCCGAATCGGGCTCGCCCAATTCGAGGACGCCCTGCGTGAGTACCTCACCGTAGAGGTCGTCTGGATCGAGCCGGCGCAATTCTTCTGCGAGGCAGTCCCGGAGGGACCGGCGGGGGAGTGCCAGGTCGTGAAGGGGCTGGTTGGGCTGAACAAGCGTCGCCACATTGGGAACGGAACGTTCGAGCTCGATGACACCCGACGACCGGGAGAGCTTGACCCCGTGGATGCCGCTCGACCCGTTGGCCCGCGAGGAGATTCCGTAGTCGACGGGCACCTCGAGCTGATGGCGCAACCAGGCGGCCAGCAGCAGGGTCGACGGCGAATCCGACGCGCCAGAGACCTCGATGGCCATAACCGGCTCGAAGGGGGGCTGGTCGAGCACTGCGGCGAGCTGGGCACGCCACAGCGTGAGCCTGGTCCAGGCGAAGTCCGTGTCGCCGGGCGAGTAGTTCTTCGACAGCGTGCGCAGGGTCTCGTTGGGGTTGGTGCTGTTCGACGAGTCAGTGATGCGACGCTGGGCGATACGGCCGAGATCGGATGTCGACGGAGATTCGGGCGCGTCGCCCGGCCACCACACGACCACCGGGGCGTCGGGCAGGAGCAGGCCCGTGACCAGGCCCTCCTCGTCGCTCGATGCGGCACCGTAGGCCTTAAGCAGGATGACCTCGCTCGCGCCGGCGTCGCCACCCACCCGGATCTGCGCATCCAACCTCGCACCGCGACCGGAGTTCACGCCGTCGTCGGCATCGGTCGACACGACGATGACCCTCATCGGGTGCTCGCGCGACGCGTCGTTAGCCGCCTCGATGGCGTCTTCCTCTTGGCCGAGGGCCGTGCGGATGACGAGGGTCAGGACTCGACCCAGCGCGACGGCGCCACCTTCTTCGCGGATCTTCACGAGGGCTTTGGAGACCTTGCTCGTGTTGGTATCGGGCAGATCGACGATCATGGCCGCCTCCAGGTTCTTCCGTCGCGGGCGAGCATCTCGTCTGCGGAGTCGGGGCCCCAGGTTCCGGGGCGGTACTGATCGGGCTGTCCCTGCGTCGTCCAGAACTCCTCGATCGGGTCCAGGATCTTCCAAGAGAGCTCGACCTCCTCCTGGCGAGGAAACAGTGGGGGGTCGCCGAGGAGGACATCGAGGATGAGACGCTCGTAGGCCTCGGGGCTCGCCTCGGTGAAGGCGTGTCCGTAGCCGAAGTCCATGGTCACGTCGCGAACCTGCATGCCCGCGCCCGGAACCTTCGAGCCGAACCGGATCGTCACGCCCTCGTCGGGCTGCACCCGGATCACGAGCGCGTTCTGGCCGAGCGCAGAGGTCTGGCTGTCGGCGAACAGGTACTGCGGCGCGCGTTTGAACACGACCGCGATCTCTGTCACGCGGCGACCGAGCCTCTTGCCGGCACGAAGGTAGAACGGAACGCCGGCCCACCGACGAGTGCCGATGTCGAGCCGCATCGCCGCATAGGTCTCGGTGAGGGACTCGGGATTCATGCCGTCTTCTTCGAGGAAGCCGGTCACCTTCTCGCCACCCTGCCAACCGCCGGCGTACTGTCCGCGAGCGGTGTGCTTGGCGAGGTCTTTCGGCAGTCTGATTGCCGCGAGCACCTTCTCTTTCTCTGCGCGCAAGTCGGCCGCGTTGAATGAGATGGGCTCTTCCATGGCCGTGAGCGCAAGGAGCTGAAGAAGGTGATTCTGGATGACGTCGCGTGCCGCGCCGATGCCGTCGTAGTAGCCGGCCCGGCCGCCCACGCCGATGTCTTCGGCCATCGTGATCTGCACGTGGTCGACGTAGTTCGCGTTCCAGATGGGTTCGTAGAGCTGGTTGGCGAAACGGAGCGCCAGGATGTTCTGGACCGTCTCCTTGCCGAGGTAGTGGTCGATGCGGAAGACCGAGTCGGGGGCGAAGACGGACTCGACGACGTCGTTCAGCTCTCGGGCCGTCTTCAGGTCGCTGCCGAACGGCTTCTCGATGACGACTCGGCGCCACTGCCCGTCTCGAGGGTGGGCGAGGCCCGATCGACGCAGCTGCTCGGTGACCAAGGGGAAAGCCTTCGGCGGCACCGAGAGGTAGAACGCGTAGTTTCCCATGGTGCCGCGTTCGGCATCGAGGGTGTCGATGGTCTGTTTCAGATGATCGAAGGCCTGATCGTCGCTGAATTCACCCGAGACGAAGCGGATACCTTCGGACAGCTGGCGCCACACGTCTTCATCGAACGGCGTGCGTGCGTACTCCTTGACGGCATCGTGCACCACGCGCTCGAAGTCCTGGTCCTCCCAGTCACGTCGCGCGAATCCGATCAGCGAGAATCCCGGCGGCAGCAGGCCGCGGTTTGCGAGATCGTAGACGGCCGGCATCAACTTCTTGCGCGACAGGTCGCCCGTCACGCCGAAGATCACGAGGCCGCTCGGGCCGGCGATTCGATTGAGTCGTCGGTCAGAGGCGATTCTGAGCGGATTGTATTCCGGAGTGATTTCTACCGGTGGCATGAAACTCCTTGAGACTTTCTAAATCAACGGGTCGCTTCGACGCTGGAACAGCGCGGAGAACTGGATGGGAACGGTGGGGGAGGGATCGGAGACGAAGTCCGGAACGACCCTCCCGGCAGCGGCGACGGCCACCGGCGAGAAGGTCGTTCCGAACACTCATTTAGAGGACTCGAGCGCCGTGGTGACCGTCTCAAGAAGTTCGTTCCACGACACGATGAACTTGTCGACACCCTCGGTCTCGAGCAGCTCGGTGACCTCGGCGTACGAGATGCCCTGGGCCGCGATGGCGTCGAGTACCTTATTGGCCGCGGCGTACGAACCGGTGATGGTGTCCCCGGTGATCACACCGTGGTCGAAGGTCGCGTCGAGCGTTTTCTCGGGCATCGTGTTGACGACCTCCGGGGCGACGAGCTCGGTGACATAGGTCGTGTCGGGCACGGCCGGGTCTTTGACGCCGGTGGATGCCCACAGCGGCCGCTGCTTGTTGGCTCCGGCAGCGAGGAGACCGGCTGCGCGCTCGGTCGAGAACGCCTGCTCGTAGACCTCGTAGGCGAGCTGAGCGTTCGCAACGCCCGCTTTGCTCTTCAGCGCAAGGGCCTCATCGGTGCCGATCGCGACGAGCCGCTTATCGATCTCGGTGTCGACGCGCGACACGAAGAACGAGGCGACACTGTGGATCTTCGACAAATCGACGCCGTCGGCCTTGGCGCGCTCGAGGCCCGTCAGGTAGGCGTTGATGACATCGCGGTAGCGAGCGAGGCTGAAGATCAGTGTGACGTTGACGCTGATTCCCGCCGCGATGGTCTCGGTGATGGCTTCGAGGCCCGCGATCGTCGCCGGGATCTTGATCAGCACGTTCTCTTTAGCGACCTTGTCGAAGAGTTCCTTGGCCTGCTTCGTGGTGCCCGCGGCGTCGTTCGCCAGGCCCGGCTCGACCTCGATCGACACGCGGCCATCGAAGCCGTCTGTGGCGTCGTAGAGCGGACGGAAGATGTCGCATCCGTTGGCGACGTCGTGTGTGGTGATCTCGAACACGGCCTCGGTGACGTTCTTGCCGGCCTTGGCCAGTTCGGCGACCTGTGCGGCGTACGACTCGCCGTTCGTGAGTGCGGCCGCGAAGATCGACGGGTTTGTGGTGACCCCGACGACGTTCTTCTCGGCGATCAGCTTCTCGAGGCCGCCGGAGGTGATGCGCTCGCGCGACAGGTCGTCGAGCCAGATGCTGACGCCGGCTGCAGAGAGCTGGGCGGTGGGGGTTGTATCGGTCATGAAAGTACTCCTAGAAGATTCGTGTGGTCTAGAGCGACGAGATCGAGAGCTTTGCAGCCTCGATGGCGTGCTCCGTGGTGATGCCGAACTCGCGGAACAGCGTCTGGTAGTCGGCGGATGCGCCGAAGTGCTCGATCGACACGCTCGTGCCGTGGTCTCCCACGTAGGAGCGCCAGGTCAGGTCGAGCCCGGCCTCGATGGACACGCGGGCCGTGACCGACGCCGGAAGCACCGACTCGCGGTATTCGGCGCTCTGCTCCTCGAACCATTCGAGGCTCGGCGCCGACACGACGCGGGCGTTGATGCCCTCGTTCTTGAGCAGCTCGCGCGCCTCGACGGCGATCTGAACCTCGGACCCGGTCGCGATGAAGATGACGTCGGGCGTGCCGTTCGGGGCCTCGGCCAGCACATAGGCACCCTTGGCGACGTTCTTCGCAGAGGCGAATGTCTCACCGGTCGCGTCGCCCTCGCCACGCTCGAACACCGGAATGTTCTGGCGGGTCAGCGCGAGTCCTGCTGGCCCGTTTCGGCGCTCGAGGATGGTCTTCCAGGCGTAGGCGACCTCGTTGGCGTCACCGGGACGCACGATGTCGAGGCCCGGGATGGCCCGCAGCGTGGCGAGCTGCTCGATCGGCTGGTGGGTCGGTCCGTCTTCGCCGAGTGCCACGGAGTCGTGGGTCCAGACGTAGATCGCCGGTGACTTCATGAGGGCGGCGAGTCGAACGGCCGGGCGCATGTAGTCACTGAAGATGAGGAAGGTGCCGCCGAACGGGCGCGTGTTGCCGTGCAGCACGATCCCGTTGAGGATCGCGCCCATCGCGTGCTCCCGGATGCCGAAGTGCAGCACCCGGCCGTAGGGATTTCCTGTCCACTCGTGCGTGGAGTGCTCGGCGGGAATGAAGGACGCACCCGACTCGATCGTCGTGTTGTTCGACTCGGCGAGGTCGGCGGAACCACCCCAGAACTCGGGCATGATGGGCGCGATGGCGTTGATGACCTTGCCGGATGCGGCGCGAGTGGACACGGCCTTGCCCGCTTCGAACACGGGCAGGGCTTCTTCAAGGCCCTCGGGCACGTCGCCGGACAGGACGCGGTCGAGGAGCACCTTCTTCTCGGGGTTGGCAGCGGCCCAGGCGTCGAAGGTCTGGCTCCACGCGGCGTGCTCGGCCTGGCCGCGCTCGACGGCGCTCCGGGTGTGTGCGATGACCTCGTCGGCGACCTCGAAGCTCTGCTCGGGGTCGAAGCCCAGAACCTCCTTGAGGCCCTTCAGCTCGTCGGCTCCCAGGGCCGAGCCGTGGATCTTGCCGGTGTTCTGCTTCTTCGGCGACGGCCATCCGATGATGGTCTTGAGGATGATGAGCGAGGGCTTGTCCGTGACGGCCTTCGCGGCTTCGATGGCGTCGAAGAGTGCCTCGACGTCTTCGACGTATTGACCGGTCTTCTTCCAGTCGACGACCTGGACGTGCCAGTGATAGGCCTCGTAGCGGGCCCGCACGTCTTCGGTGAAGGCGATGTTGGTGTCGTCTTCGATCGAGATCTGGTTGCTGTCGTAGATGGCGACGAGGTTGCCGAGCTGCTGGTGACCGGCGAGCGACGATGCTTCGCTCGTAATGCCCTCCTGCAGGTCGCCGTCGCCGGCGATCGTGTAGATGAAGTGGTCGAACGGGCTGGTGCCCGCATCGGCCTCGGGGTCGAAGAGACCGCGCTCGAAGCGGGACGCGTAGGCGAAGCCGACGGCGGAGGAGAGGCCCTGGCCGAGGGGGCCGGTCGTGATCTCGACGCCGTCTGTGTGGCCGTACTCGGGGTGGCCGGGGGTGAGCGAGCCCCAGGTGCGCAGCGCCTTGAGGTCGTCGAGCTCGAGTCCGTAGCCGCCGAGGTAGAGCTGGATGTACTGGGTGAGCGAGCTGTGGCCGACCGACAGGATGAAGCGGTCACGGCCGATCCACTCGTTGTCGCTCGGGTCGCGCCGCATGATCTTCTGGAAGAGGAGGTACGCGGCGGGGGCGAGGCTGATGGCCGTTCCCGGATGCCCGTTTCCTACCTTCTCGACGGCGTCTGCCGCGAGAACCTTCGCCGTGGATACGGCCTGGTCGTCAATGGGAGTCCATTGGAATGATGCCACGAGGAATAAGCCCCTTCTCAGTTGCAGGCGGACAGATTTGCCCGTCAGGCGCCGTGATGTGAATCGGCAGCAGGGAGAACCGAGTGAGAGACCGGCGAATGAGGGCCGCCACACGGTACGTGTTCGGCACAGTGGGACATGGCTTCTCCGCAAGAAAGACACGCAGGAAACACCGACTGCTGTGTCGCCGCTTCAAGTATAGGGAATCGCGCGGTGCGTGGAACTACCCCTCGACAAACTCGCGCAGGGCTGAAACCACCAGATCGTGGTCGTCGATCTGGGGGAGACCCGAGACGGTGACGACCGCAACGACGCCCGTGCCCCTGACCGTTATTGGGAAGCCGCCGCCGTGGGCCGCGTACGCCGTCTGATCGAACCAATCCTCGTCCTCGATGCGCTTACCCGCGATCTTGGGCCGCGTGCCCAGCAGCAGCGAGGGGATGCCGTAGCGCTCGACGGCGCTCGACTTGCGTGCGATCCAGACGTCATTGTCGGCCTGGGCTCCCTCGAGGGCCACGTGAAAGAGAATCTGGGCGCCGCGCCGGATGTCGATGGCGATCGGCAGGGTGCCTTGCGTCCCCGTGCGTACGAGGATCAGGCCGAGCCTCAGCGCGTCCGACGGCCCGAACGAGTCGAGCTGCAGCTCGGAAACCTCCTCTTCGATTCGTGCGGCGAGGCGGGCGTATTCCTCGGGGGTGCTGGGCTCGGTAGCGGTCATGTCGATCACGGTATCGCCTCCGACCGAGCCTCGAGAACCGATCGCCTAGACTGATTCACAGATCGCGCGCGCCCTGCGTGGGGCCTGAAAACAGTTTGAGGAGCAATGGACGTCGCTGTAGAGGGCCGCACAGAGAAGCGGCGGATCAGCCTGTCGACCAAGGCGAAGGCCTACGTCGCCCTGACGAAGCCCCGGGTCATCGAGCTGCTGCTCGTGACGACCGCGCCAGTGATGATCCTGGCCCAGAACGGCATTCCTGACCTGTGGCTCGTCGTTGCAACCCTCATCGGGGGCGCCCTCAGCGCCGGCAGCGCCGGAGCGTTCAACTGCTATATCGACCGCGACATCGACCGCGTGATGAAGCGCACCCAGGGCCGGCCCCTGGTCACCGGCGAGCTGAGCGACCGCGAGGCCCTCGTCTTCGCGTGGGTCATCGGCGTCGCATCCATCGTCTGGCTGGCTGTATTCGCCAACCTTCTGGCGGCGGCGCTGTCACTCGTCGCGATCCTGCTCTACGTCTTCCTCTATACCGTGTGGCTGAAGCGCCGCACCTCGCAGAACATCGTGTGGGGCGGCATCGCCGGCTGCATGCCGGTGCTCATCGGCTGGGCCGCCGTCACCGACTCGCTGAGCTGGACCCCGTTCGTCCTCTTCGGCGTGATCTTCTTGTGGACGCCCCCGCACTACTGGCCGCTGTCGATGAAGTACCGCGACGAGTACAAGGCGGCCAACGTGCCGATGCTCGCGGTCGTGCGAGGTCGGGCCGTCGTCGGGCTGCAGACGATCCTCTACGCGTGGGCCACGGTCGCCTGTTCGCTGCTCCTCATTCCCGTCGCACCCATGGGAGTCGTCTACAGCGTCGTGGCGCTCGGTTCGGGCGCCTGGTTCATCTACGAGACGCACCGCCTCTACAACCGGGCCATCCACGGGCACGAGGTCAAGCCGATGCGGGTCTTCCACGCGTCGATCAGCTACCTGACGCTCGTCTTCCTCGCGGTCGCCATCGATCCGCTTCTGCCGTTCTAAGCCGCGGCTCTAGCGAACGACTGCGACCTCGCGGCAATCCTCGACCACCGAGCGGGTCGAGCCCGACGTGCGCAGCGAGAGGACGAGTGCCGTCATCGCCGCGACGAGCAGCGCGGCCAGCACCATGTGGACGCCGACGAGCAGCGGCGGCAGGCCGAGTCGTGCCTGTGCCAGTCCGACGGCGACCTGCACGGCCTCGACGGCCAGGAGCGTGAGCGCCCAGCGGGTGACGCCGAGCCCGCCGAAGACGGACGCCACCACCAGCACGGCGGTGAGGCCCACCAGTACATAGGCCGGCCAGCTATGGAAGTGCTGCAGCAGTTCGGCATCGAGGCCGTTGCGCGGCGTCTTCTCGTCGCCCGCGTGCGGGCCGGATCCCGTGGTCAGGATGCCGACGACCACGGTGATCGCGACGAACAGCGAGGCACAGTGGGCGACGACGAGATACCAGAGGGGTGCCGAGCGTCGGGCTACACGTGGCCCGCGGTATACCCGGTAGACGAGGATCGTCGCGTTGACGACGAGCAGGATAGAGATCACGAAATGGAACCCGACGATGAACGGGTTCAACCCGGTCAACACCGTGATGCCGCCGATGACGGCCTGGAGCGGGATCGACAGCCCCTGCAGGAGGGTGAGCACGAACAGGTCCCGGCGCTCCCTCCAGTTGCGCACGACGGCGAGGAACACCGCGATGACGATGATTGCGAGAACGAAGGTGAGCATGCGGTTCGCGAACTCGATCACGCCGTGGATGCCCATCTCGGGCGTCGACACGAACGACGACTCGGTGCAGCGCGGCCAGGTGGGGCAGCCCAGTCCGGATCCCGTGAGTCGAACCGCGCCCCCCGTGCCGATCAGCACCACCTGGAACGCCAGCGAGAGCCAGGCCAGAACGCGCACGGGGCGGCTGACGGAGACGGGCAGGAGTGCGATGAGTCGCTTCACGGCGGGGATGTTCCTTGTCAAGACTTGTCGACGAAAAGGCCCGCGACCTACTATCCGACAGGCATTGCCTGTAGAATTCGAAAGTTGTAGAAATCCGCGTTCGAACGCGTTTTGCGCATAAAGCCCAGCGTTGGGCGGGGCTCGCGCCCCCAGACCTCAGTACATTCTAAGTACGGGTGTTCTCCCCACGAGAACGTGATCAGGCAATCATTTCGGTGATCCGTGCCGAAGTCACATAAATACCTCGGTCTGGAATGCCTGCCGCTGCGTGCGGGTTGAGATCAACGAGGAAGGGAGAAAGTCATGTCTGACGTATTGATCGACCGTCCAGAACTCGAAAACCTGGGGGTTTACGAATTCGGTTGGTCCGACTCCGATGCGGCGGGTGCCGTCGCGAAACGCGGGGTCGACGCCGGCGTCGTCTCGGGCATCTCCGCCCTCAAGAGCGAACCCGAATGGATGCTCAAGAACCGTCTGAAGGGTCTCCAGCTCTTCGAGCGCAAGCCGATGCCCACCTGGGGCGCCGACCTCTCCGGAATCGACTTCGACAACATCAAGTACTTCGTGCGCTCGACCGAGAAGCAGGCGACCACCTGGGACGACCTGCCCGACGACATCAAGAACACGTACGAACGCCTCGGCATCCCCGAGGCCGAGCGCCAGCGCCTCGTCTCCGGCGTCGCGGCCCAATACGAGTCCGAGGTCGTCTACCACACGATCCGTGAAGACCTCGAGGCCCAGGGCGTCATCTTCATGGACACCGACACGGCGCTCCGTGAGCACCCCGAATTCTTCACCGAGTACTTCGGCACGGTCATCCCGGCCGGCGACAACAAGTTCGCCGCCCTCAACACCGCCGTGTGGTCGGGAGGATCGTTCGTCTACGTTCCCAAGAACGTGCACGTCGAGATCCCACTGCAGGCCTACTTCCGCATCAACACCGAGAACATGGGCCAGTTCGAGCGCACGCTGATCATCGCCGACGAGGGCAGCTACGTGCACTACATCGAGGGCTGCACCGCTCCGATATACACGTCCGACTCCCTGCACTCGGCCGTCGTCTATATCATCGTCAATAAGAACGCCCGCGTTCGCTACACGACGATCCAGAACTGGTCGAACAACGTCTACAACCTCGTGACCAAGCGCGCAATCGCGCACGAGGGCGCCACCATGGAGTGGATCGATGGCAACATCGGTTCGAAGGTCACCATGAAGTACCCGTCGATCTACCTGGTCGGCGAGCACGCCAAGGGCGAGACGCTCTCGGTGGCCTTCGCGGGCCCGGGCCAGCACCAGGACGCCGGCGCCAAGATGATCCACATGGCGCCCTACACCCAGTCGTCCATCGTCTCGAAGTCCATCGCGCGCGGTGGCGGGCGCGCAGGCTATCGCGGAGAAGTGCGCATGGCCGAGAATGCACACCACTCGGCCAACACAGTGCGCTGCGATGCCCTGCTCGTCGACACCAAGTCGCGCTCCGACACCTACCCGGCCATCGACATCCGGGTCGACGACGTGCAACTCGGCCATGAGGCCACTGTCTCGCGTGTCAGCGAAGAGCAGCTCTTCTACCTCATGAGCCGCGGCCTGCCCGAAGACGAAGCTATGGCCATGATCGTGCGTGGCTTCATCGAACCGATCGCCCGCGAACTCCCCATGGAGTACGCACTCGAACTCAACAAGCTCATCGAGATGGGCATGGAAGGCAGTGTCGGCTAGATGTCCGCAGCAGTTTCAGCGAACACCGGTCTCATCGAGACAGAACAGCACGGCCTGAAGGCACACTCCGACGGCGGCGACGCCTATGTGCCGGTTCAATCGAGGGCGGAACGCTTCACATCGACCTCGGTCGACGACTTCGAGAAAGTCACCGGACACGAGCTCGAGTGGAAGCTCACCCCTATCGCCCGTATCGCATCGCTCATCGAAGGCGAGCTCGACGGCTCCGTTCCGACACTCGAGTTCAGTGACACCTCGGGCGTCACGGCGACGTGGGTCGAGCGTACGGATGCGCGAATCGGCACGGCCGGCGCTCCCGAAGAGCGGGCCAGCGCCAACGCCTGGTCGTCATTCGAGAAGGCTCTCGCCATCGACGTTTCGGGTGAAGAACCGGTCGAATTCGTCGTGAGCCGCGACGGCACGGATTCGACTCCTCGAGCCGGCCACACCGTCATCACCGCCGCGCCCTTCAGCCGCGGCCTCGTCATCCTCACGAACTCGGGCGACGCCCAGCTGACCGAGAATGTCGAGATCGTCGTCGGCGACCAGGCCATGCTCACCGTCGTCACGGTTCAAGAATGGAACGACGAGAGCAATCACCTGGCGAGCCACTTCGCCCGGGTGGGCCGCGACGCGCGGCTTCGCCACATCGTGGTCAGCCTCGGTGGTGGCGTCGTGCGGGTCAACCCGTCGATTCACCTCGACTCGACCGGCGCCGACGCCAGCGCGTTCGGCCTCTACTTCGCCGACGCCGGACAGCACCTCGAGCAGCGCGTCTACGTCAACCACGTGGCGGCTCAAACCAAGAGCCGCGTCAAGTACAAGGGCGCTCTTCAGGGCGCCACGGCCCGCTCGGTCTGGGTCGGCGACGTGCTGATCGGCCCGCATGCCACGGCTACCGACAGCTACGAGGAGAACCGCAACCTGGTTCTTTCAGAGGGCCCCCGCGCCGACTCCATCCCCAACCTCGAGATCGAGACCGGAGACATCTCGGGCGCCGGGCACGCATCCTCGACCGGCCGGTTCGACGACGAGCAGCTCTTCTACCTGCAGTCCCGCGGCATCCCCGAAGACGAGGCCCGGCGCCTCGTCGTTCGCGGATTCCTGGCCGAGATCGTCGCGCAGATCGGCTCCGCCGAGCTCGAGGCGCACCTGTCCGCGGCCATCGAAGCCGAGCTCAGCGAAGCGCAGGGATACTGACCATGGCCGCAGAACTCATCTGCTCGATCGACGACCTCACCCCGAACGAGGCGGTTCGCGTCGTCATCGACGGCGTCGCCATCGCCCTGGTGAAAGATTCGTCGGGCCAGTGCCACGCCATCGGCGACACGTGCACGCACGGCGACATCTCGCTCGCCGAGGGCTTCGTCGAGAGCGACACGCTCGAGTGCTGGGCCCACGGCTCCAAGTTCTCGCTGGTGACCGGCAAGCCCCTCACCCTTCCGGCCTTCGAGCCCGTCCCCGTGTACGAACTCACCATCGTCGACGGTGAGGTCTACATCGACCCGACCAAAACGAAAGAGATTGTGTAGCCATGTCGAATCTTGAGATCCGCGATCTCCACGTCAGCGTGCAGACCGAACAGGGAACCAAGCAGATTCTGAAGGGCGTCGACCTGTCGATCGGCGAAGGCGAGACCCACGCGATCATGGGCCCGAACGGTTCCGGCAAGTCCACCCTCGCCTACGCCATTGCCGGCCACCCCAAGTACGCCGTCGAAAGCGGCTCCGTGAAGCTCGACGGCGAAGAGGTGCTCACCATGACGGTCGACGAGCGCGCCCGTGCCGGCCTGTTCCTCGCCATGCAGTACCCCGTAGAGATTCCCGGCGTGAGCGTGTCGAACTTCCTCCGCACCGCGAAGACCGCCATCGATGGCGCCGCTCCACCCATCCGGGGCTGGATCAAAGACCTCGACTCCTCCATGTCGCAGCTGCGCATGGACAAGTCGTTCCGGGAGCGAAACGTGAACGAGGGATTCTCGGGCGGCGAGAAGAAGCGCAACGAGATCCTCCAGCTCGAGCTGCTCAAGCCCAAGTTCGCCGTGCTCGACGAGACCGACTCCGGTCTCGACGTCGACGCCCTGAAGATCGTCTCGGAGGGTGTCAACCGCGCCAAGGCGAACACCGGTCTCGGCATCCTGCTCATCACGCACTACAACCGCATCCTCAAATACATCCAGCCCGACTTCGTGCACGTCTTCGTCGCGGGCAGGGTCGTCGAGCAGGGGGGGCCCGAACTGGCCGTGCGCCTCGAGAACGAGGGCTATGACCGGTTCCTCTCGAACGTGAACGTCGGCTCGTAGACATGGCGTCGACACTCACACCGCAGCGCTTCGACGAGATCGAAGACAAGCTGAAAGACGTCATGGACCCGGAACTCGGGGTCAACATCGTCGACCTCGGCCTGATCTACGATCTCGCGTGGGACGATGAGAACGACGCGCTGCTGATCAGCATGACCCTGACTAGCGCCGGCTGCCCGCTCACCGACGTGATTGAAGAGGAGACCGCACAGGCCCTCGACGGCACGGTAGAGCAGTTCCGCATCAACTGGGTCTGGATGCCGCCGTGGGGACCGGAGAAGATCACCGACGACGGCCGCGAGATGATGCGGGCGCTCGGATTCTCGATGTAGTTCCCGTTTCTTGCGAAAGGCCCCCTCCACAGCCGTGGAGGGGGCCCGTTCGTGTGAATACCGGTACGGAGAACTAGACCTGCTTGTTCGTCGTGCGAGAGCTGAGCTTCCAGGCGAGCGGCAGGATGCCCGCCGCCAGCAGCGCCTTGATCGCGCCGCCCATCAGAAACGGGTACAGACCGGAGGCGAGGGTCTGCTCCAGGGTGAGGCCGAGGGATGCCGCAAGCCAGGGAAGGCCGACGGCGAACGTCACGAGGGTTCCCGCAGACATGGAGACGAACGCGCCCAGCACGCGGCGGTCCCAGGTGCGCTGGGCGAGCCAGCCGGTCAGCGCCGCCGCCGCTATGAAACCGACGATGTAACCGCCGGTCGGCCCGGCGAGAACGCCCCGGCCCGAGCTCGCATCGCTGAACCAGGGCAGGCCGGCAACGCCCAGCGCGAGGTAGAGAACCATCGAGAGCGCACCGCGTCGGGCGCCGAGCGTGCTGCCCACCAGAATGACGGCGAGCGTCTGGCCTGTGATCGGCACGGGATGCAGGGGGACGACGACTTGGGCGAGCACCCCCGTTAGTGCCGCGCCGGCACCGATCAGAACGAGGTCGGTCGTCAGCGACCGGGCGAAGAGCCGGTCGGCGAGGGTCGGGCGCGATGCGGCCAGGGTGATAGACGACACAGGCGAACTCCTGAGGGAATGTGGGGAACACGGGGTGTGTTGAAACGGATGCGCAGACGCACTGAGAAAACGGCGCCCGCTTTCGGATTTATACTATTGCTACCTCCCCCCAAACCCCCGTTGTGGAAACACGACATTAGAAATGGATTCTGCCTGTGCTCAATGTTCAAGACCTCGAACTCAGGGTCGGTGCACGGGTACTGATGCAAGACGTCTCATTCCGAGTCGCAGACGGTGACAAGATCGGCCTCGTCGGCCGCAACGGCGCGGGCAAGACGACACTGACGAAGGTATTGGCGGGGGAGCAGCTCTCGAACGGAGGCAAGGTCGAGCGCAGTGGCGAGATCGGCTATCTCCCACAGGACCCGCGCTCGGGCAACCCCGAAGACCTCGCCCGCACGCGCATCCTCGATGCTCGCGGGCTCGGCCAACTCGTGCTCGGCATGCAGCTGGCCACCACCGACATGGGCAGCTCCGACCCCAAGGTCAGCGCCGCGGGCATGACCACGTACGGCAACCTCACCGATCGGTTCCTCGCGCTCGGCGGATACGCGGCCGAGGCCGAGGCCGCGTCGATCGCATCGAACCTGAATCTGCCCGACCGAATCCTCGACCAACCGCTGTCGACCCTGTCGGGCGGACAGCGCCGACGCATCGAGCTCGCCCGCATCCTGTTCTCGGATGCCCGCACGCTGATCCTCGATGAGCCCACGAACCACCTCGACGCCGACAGCGTCGTCTGGCTGCGCGAGTTCCTCAAGAACTACTCCGGCGGATTCATCGTGATCAGCCACGACATCGAACTGGTCGGCGAGACGGTGAACCGGGTCTTCTACCTCGACGCCAACCGTCAGGCCATCGACGTCTACAACATGAACTGGAAGAACTACCTTCGCCAGCGCGCGGCCGACGAGGAGCGCCGCAAGAAGGAGCGCGTCAACGTCGAAAAGAAGGCGTCGGTCCTTCAGCTCCAGGCCGCGAAGTTCGGCGCCAAGGCGTCGAAGGCGGCGGCCGCCCACCAGATGGTGGCTCGCGCAGAGAAGATGCTGTCGGGCCTCGAAGAAGTGCGTGCCGTCGACCGGGTGGCCAAACTGCGCTTCCCGACACCCGCACCGTGCGGCCGAACCCCGCTCATGGCATCCAACCTCTCGAAGAGCTACGGCTCGCTCGAGATCTTCGCCGCGGTCGACCTGGCCATCGACCGCGGATCGAAGGTCGTCATCCTCGGACTGAACGGTGCCGGCAAGACCACACTCCTGCGCATTCTCGGCGGTGCCGATACGCCCGACACGGGCCAACTCGAGCCGGGCCACGGCCTGCGGATCGGCTACTACGCCCAGGAGCACGAGACCATCGACGTGAAGCGCAGCGTGCTCGAGAACATGGTGTCGTCGTCGCCGAACATCACCGAGATGGAAGCGCGTCGGGTGCTCGGCTCGTTCCTCTTCACGGGTGACGATTCGCACAAGCCGGCCGGCGTGCTCTCGGGCGGCGAGAAGACACGTCTCGCCCTGGCGATGATCGTGGTCTCCGGCGCGAACGTGCTGTTGCTCGATGAGCCCACCAACAACCTCGACCCCGCCAGCCGCGAGGAGATCCTCGACGCCCTGGCGCACTACGAAGGCGCCGTGGTCCTGGTCAGCCACGACGAGGGCGCCGTCGAGGCGCTCAACCCCGAACGCGTGCTCATTCTGCCCGACGGGGTCGAAGACCACTGGAACAAGGACTACGCCGACCTGATCTCGCTGGCGTAGAGCCTCCGAGCGGTCGCGTCACCGCTGGTGGGTGCGCGCGGCTCGTTCGACGAGTTCGTCTTCGATGTCGTTGTCGGACTTGGCTTTGGCTCGCCGTCGACGCTCACGATCGGCCGCCCGCTCTTTCTCGTCGGGGTCGTCGACGTTCTGCAGCCGGAACTCCTGCCGTGCTGCGTACCCGAGGCCGACGAATCCCAGCAGGGCGAAGACGAACCACTGGAACGCGTACGACAGATGCGGGCCCTCGTCCTCCGGCGGGCGTACTGCGAGCGTTCCCGTCTCGGCCGAGGGCGACTCGCTGGCCAGGGCGCCATACGCACCCGTGTAGGTCGGCGCATCCATCCTCTTCGCGATCATCGTCAGGTCGATAGACGGAATCTCGCCCTCGGCCGCCTTGCGCCCGTCGAGGGTCGGTTCGCCGGCCTTGAGCCTGGCTACGACGGTCACCTCGCCCCGGGGAGCGTCGGGCACGACATCGGGCGTGTCCTGCAGCTGCCCGGTCGGCAGCCAGCCGCGATCGACGATGACGACGTCGCCGTCGTCGAGACGGAACGGCACGAGGAGCTCGAACCCGGGTTGCCCGCCGAGAGGACGATTGCGCACGAGCAGCTGTTCATCGCTGAGATAGCGGCCCGTCAGGGATACGGTGCTCCACGTGTCGTCTGCGTCGAAGGAGTCGAGGTCGGCGAGCACGTCATCGATGGGGCGGGGCGCGGCGTCGTAGTTCGCGGCGACCCTGGTGTTCTCGGCCACCGCGCCAGCCCGACGCGCGAGTTGCCAGAATCCGAGCAGCACGCAGACCAGCGCGAAGATCACGGTGACGGCCAGGTAGCCGCCCCAGCGCGAGCTCGCCAGGAACCGCCAGCCGGTGTTCACGCGCGGCCCATCGCATCCACGGGGCCTGTGGTCGCGGCACCCGGGCCGTCATCGGCGATCACGTCGAGCGGAAAATCTCGCGCGGCGAGGAACTCGCGCAAGAAGTCGACGTGCTCAGTGCAGGCGAGCCAGATCTTGCGGCGGCTCTCGTCATGGATCTTCGGATTGCGCCACTCGATGCGCCACGCGGATGCCTCGCGACAGCCCGCGCGGGAGCACACGGAGCCGGACGGCTCGAGGCCGAGACCGATCATTCCGGACGACCGCCGAAATCGCGGGGCGGGCGAGCACCCGGAATAGCAACGACACCGCCAGGACGGTTCACGACCGACTTCGTGGGGGAGCCGACGTTGGCGAGGACGACCGCGAAGTACGGCAGTACGATGGCGCCGATCGCGGGCAGGATGAGCCACCAGCCATGCAGGAACAGCATCAGCACGATGCAGACGACGCGGATGCTCATGGCGATGCCGTACTTGATCATGCGCGTGTGGCGCTCGTCGCCCGGCGATGGCGGGAGATCGGTGATCGACTGCTGTTTCATGGGCTCGTCTGCTCGGGTCGATGGGCCGGAAGGCTGCTCTAAGCCTACGCCGCGAAACCACCTCCTATGCTGGTACGGGCCAGTGATCCACGCCCCGCACCGAAGGACTCGTACATGACGACAGCTCGCACCGTACTCATCACCGGAGGAAACCGAGGAATCGGCTACTCGCTTGCCGAGGAGTTTCTCGCCCAGGGGCATCGAGTGGCCGTGACGGCCCGATCGGGCGAGGGCCCGGAAGGCAGTCTCACGGTGCTGGCAGACGTGACGGATGCGGAATCCATCGACCGCGCATTCTCCGAGGTCGAGTCCGCCCTCGGCCCCGTGGAGGTGCTCGTCGCCAACGCGGGCGTCACGAAGGACACGCTCCTGCTGCGCATGTCGGAAGACGACTTCACCTCGGTCATCGACACGAACCTGTCAGGGTCTTTCCGCGTGATCAAGCGCGCATCGAAGGGCATGTTGAAGGCCCGCTTCGGCCGTATCATCCTGATCTCGAGCGTCGTCGGCCTCTTCG